>JAEDDO010000023.1 GCA_016298055.1 Frisingicoccus sp. | reverse complement strand
CAAGACCTTTAATTACACAAAAATATTTATCTGAGTTCATTTAAGCAGCTACTTTCTCTGCCTCCACATATTCTGCGATATTAACTGCATGATCGGAAATACGCTCCAAATTACTCAGGATATCAAGAAATACGATACCTGTATCAGCAGAACATAAACCCTTTGACAATCGCTCCATATGACTGTGACGCAGTTCTTCTTCCATACTGTCCACATCATCTTCCAGCATATACACACGGCGTGCATCGATAATCGATTCTTTTCTGCGTGATTCAATCGCTGTATCAACAGCTTTCACAACCACATCCAGAATATCTTTCAAATCTTCAACCGCATCGGCTGAAAGCTGTCTTTCTTCTTTTACAAGGCTCTCTGCAAGCTCCGCAATATTATCACAATGATCACCGATACGTTCAAAATCACTGACAGTAAATAAAAGATGGCTGACCTGCTGGATCTCAGACTCTGTAAGCGATTCATGGCTTAAATATACCAGATACTCCGTCAGATCTTTTTCAAACATATCCATGGTTCTCTCCATGCGTGCTGCCTGCTGGATCTTTTCTTCACTTACCTCAAATACACTGTCCATTGCCAGATCCATATGTTCTCTGGCAAGTTCACCCATCCGAAGGACCTGCTCAGCCACACTCTGAATGGCAAAGGATGTGGATCCTAAAATACGGCGGTCCAGATGAGGTCGTTCAAACACATCCATATCCGGGTCCTGTGAAAGCTCCGCTGCTGAAAGTTCCGGTTCCTTTTCACGAATAATTTTTCCGGAAAGCTCAACAAGAATCTTCGCAAACGGAAATAATACCAATGTATTTGTGATATTAAATATGGTATGGAAAACAGAAATGCCCACACTTGTAACTTTACCGCTTGCAAACGCCGGATTCATTGTAAATACAACAAACATCAGTACACCAAAAATCAAGGCACCAAGCACATTAAATAACAAATGGATGACCGCTGCTCTCTTTGCTGTGCGATTTGCCCCCGCACTGGACAGAAGGGCTGTGACGCATGTACCGATGTTCTGTCCTAATGTAATATAGATCGCAGAGTTCCAGGAAACAACCCCATTCAACGCCAGAGTCTGAAGAATACCGACAGAAGCTGACGAACTCTGGATAATAGCTGTAACAACGGCACCGGTCAGAATTCCAAGTATCGGATTCTTTCCGAGCACTCGAAAGGCTGTGGCAAAAATCGGTGCATCTCTGTAAGGTGTGATCGCACCGGACATAAAACTTAAACCAATAAATAAAACACCGAATCCGACAAGAATCTCTCCGACCTGACGCTTCTTTTCCTTCTTGGAAAATAAAAGAATAAATGCACCGAATCCAATCAAAAGAGGTGCAAAAAATTCCGGTTTGAGCATCTCGCCCCATTCACTCATGGAAACAACCCAGGCTGTAATAGTTGTACCGATATTGGCACCCATGATGACACCGACTGCCTGTGTCAGATTAATAATCCCCGCATTAACAAATCCGACAACCATGACCGTTGTCGCAGATGAACTCTGAATAACGGCCGTCACAAGGGCACCTACAAGGACACCGAGTATACGGTGGCTTGTCAAAACTCCAAGAAGCTGTTTCATCTTGCCGCCGGCTGATTTCTGAAGTCCGTCTGCCATAATATGCATACCATATAAGAACATACCAAGTCCGCCGACAAACCGGAACAGCATCTCTATGTCTGTGATTGACATGTTTCTTCTCCTCCTAAATGTCTTCTACACATTAAAATAATACTAAAGTCAAAATCCTTTGACATTGCAACAGTAAAATAGTATCACGTTTATACCGTGTTTTGCAAGGCTAAGAATTTTGCAGTATAAACAGCCATGTTGTCTGATCTTTTGACATCGGAATACGCTTCAGACATTTAAGCCAGCGATTCCGTGAAATCTGTCTGTCCATCAGCTCTTTGTTTTCACAATAAACTGCCAGAACAGCCTGATCGGCCATCAGCTCACGACTCTTTAAAAAGAGAAGTTCATAGAGATATTCTAACTGTTTTGATTTCACAGATGAAGATTGACGCGGCATATCCGTCAAAATTTCATCGAATTTATATTCATGTTTAAAATCATTAAAGTTTCTTTGAATCAGATTGAGCATCTTATCTGCTCTGCGGCTGTTTTCCCATGCTGCCTGAATAGCCTGCCCGGAAATATCCAGACCATACATACTCTTACACTTTCCCGCCAAAACTCTCTCAATTAGCAGCGTACCTGTTCCGCAGAAAGGATCAAGCACATTGGCATCCTCTTTAAAATAAGGCTGTACATACTTCATCATCAGTGCTGCTTTTGAAGGCTGCATAGATGTGGACATAGCATATTTTCTGTAATTGAAACGCTCGTCTTTCAGAGATGCCAGTTTTAAAAATACACGAAATCCTTTTTTTCCGGCAATCAGACGAAACTCGACTTCATAAAACGAAGGTTCATTGATCAGTTGTCCGCCGCTGTTTTCTTCCAGATACACAGAAAAATCCCGGGCAATCTGATTTTTCTCAGAGACTGATGCCACGCCTTTCACATCTGTTCGGAAAAGAAATGGCTGATCTTCTTTATGATGTTTTCTCAGATAGTCTGGCAATCCGGCCGAAAGAAGGCATTGACCGATCTCACCGCCATTTGATGCCTGAATCAATGATGGATAAAAATCAAATAAAAGAGCCTGATAGGTACGGATATCTGCCACATCCGCAAGATTTTTCGTGTGTAGGACGCATCCGCCTCCAATAGCTCTTCCCTTTGTATCCGGAATTTTACTCACATCCTCCAGCACTTTTTCTTCATGACCTCTCGGTACGATCAACAGCACATCTTCCTCACCGGTCGTTTGGAACTGATGCTTTTTGGGAGGTTCAATCTTCCATATCAATTTTTGAAGCTGCTTCATCTCCTCTGAAGAATGCTTTGTACGATCCTGGTGCTCCAGCTCTTCTTTTCTCTTTTTTAGTTCCGGAAGATATTCTTTATAGTCAAAAGCTGCCAGAGCTGCCAGGTAATCTCCTTTTAAGAACAAGGTCTCATCTTCCATATAGTGGGAAAACAAAGGCTCCAGAAGTACCGGATCTGCCACCCTGCCTAAAAGCTTTATGATATTTTTCCGCACTTTCGCATCCTCATGCTCCAGAAGCCCCATAAAAACGTCTTCATTTTCATAATAAATGTCTAAAAACCGATCCATATTGTCTTCTGATCGAATCATTTGATTCAACTGGATCAGATTCTCGCGAATATTTTTTTCTTCAATAATGTCTGCACATATTTTATTGATCATTCATACACTCCCTATGATTTCACTCAAATGATATAAAATGAGGCCATCACAGGGATAGCCTCTTATCACTCATCTTTATTTTCAGCATAGCATAGACATCTTTTAGTGTCAAACATTTATTGGATGACCCACCAAACATTTTTTTACATTTTTCATAAAAATTCTATGGAATAACTGACCGATTTGTATTATGATAGATACAGTTATGAAACAAAACAAGACCATGGAGGTATCTATGAAACATTTAATTAATCCATTAGATTTTTCCGTTGAAGAGACAGAAGAACTCCTTCTTCTGGCAGAAGATATTCAAAAAGACCGCAGCCGTTACAGCGAGATCTGCCACGGCAAAAAACTGGCAACACTTTTCTACGAGCCAAGTACACGTACACGTCTCAGCTTTGAGGCTGCTATGCTCAATCTTGGCGGAAGCGTACTCGGTTTTTCCAGCGGTAACGACAGTTCTGCATCCAAAGGTGAAAGCGTTGCGGATACCATTCGCGTTGTATCCAGCTATGCGGATATTATTGCCATGCGCCATCCAAAAGAAGGTGCTGCCCTTGTTGCAGCAACACACGCATCTGTCCCGGTTATTAATGCCGGTGACGGCGGACATCAGCATCCGACTCAGACTTTAACAGACCTTTTAACCATTCATTCTCTGAAAGGTCGTCTCGACAACCTGACGATCGGTTTATGCGGAGACCTGAAATTCGGACGTACGGTCCATTCTCTGATCAGTGCGCTTGTTCGTTATACGAATATTAGATTTGTCCTGATTTCCCCTGAAGAATTAAAGATTCCTTCTTATATCCGGAAAGAAGTTCTTCAGAAAACCCATACAGAATTCAAAGAGACTGAGGATCTTGAATCTGTTATGCCGGAACTGGATATTCTTTACATGACACGTGTCCAGAAGGAACGTTTCTTCAATGAAGAAGACTATATCCGTTTAAAAGATAAATACATCCTTGACACAGCCAAGATGGCACTCGCAAAAGAAGATATGCTTGTACTTCACCCACTGCCTCGTGTGAACGAGATTTCTGTCGAAGTTGACAATGACCCGAGAGCTGTTTACTTTAAACAGGCAGAATGCGGTGTTTATGTACGTATGGCTTTAATTATGAAACTTCTGGGGGTAGAATTATGTTAAATATCAGTGGTATTGAAGAAGGCTATGTTATCGACCATATCCGTGCCGGTAAGAGCATGGACATTTACAAATATCTCCGTCTGGATAAGCTGGACTGCCAGGTTGCAATTATCAAGAATGCTTCCAGTAACAAGATGGGTAAAAAAGACATTATCAAAGTTCAGGGTAATATGAATCTGGATCTGGATATTTTAGGATTTATCGATGATGAAATTACCGTAAACATTATCAAAGGCGGCAAGATTGTCAAGAAAGAAAAACCGGAACTTCCGAAGACGATCACCAACGTTATCCGCTGCAAAAATCCACGTTGTATCTCTTCTGTTGAACAGGAACTTCCTCAGATCTTCAAACTGACAGATCCGGAAGCAAAAACCTATCGCTGCATTTACTGCGAAGAAAAGTTTGACATGAAATAAAACAAAAGTTTATGCCCGATATCAGCCACACAGCCGATAACGGGCATTTTCATAGTTTCTTACGATTCTAAAGAATCAGATATGTATCTGTCCCAGAATTATTCTGCTTTCCAAAGTCCGTGAAGATTGCAGTATGCATACGCTGCAACAACTTTATCAGATTCTGTTAAAGCAAATTCTGCTCTTGGAGCTTCTTCCGGTTTTAAATCAACTTTCTGATAGCCTTTTTCTGTCTCAAGAACGATCCATTCGATATAATGTTCAGCGATCATAGGATGTGTAACACTGCCAACTTCTACAACAACCTTCTGTCCTTCTGTCTTAATAACAGGAACATGTTTTTCTACAGCTGCATCTGTTGTACCAGGTACAAGTTCTTTCATCTTCTCTCCACAGCATACTACAGGCACACCTGCATTCTTTGCATAAATGATGATGTTACCGCAATGTCCACATACATAAAATTTCATAGTTTTTTCCTCCTCAACTTTAAAGTTTACAGTTTTATTATACACTTTTTTTTATTATTTTCAACCAATGGGGACGGAGTTTTCTGGCTTTTTTTGCAAAAAAGGCGAAATCATCTAAACTGATTTCGCCTTTATCATTTATATCAAAAAGCCAGAAAACTCCGTCCCCTATGGTTCATTAATAAAATCCATGAATTCCTGACCGGTGATCGTCTCCTTCTCGAGAAGGAAGGTGGCTGATTTTTCAAGAATCGACTTATTCTCTGTCAAAATACGAACTGCTTTCTGATAAGCTTCCTCCAGGACACGGCGAACGATTTCATCCGCTTTCACCATGGTCTCATCGGCACAGGTCTTGACCGGACGTCCGTCCATATACTGGCTTCCAGGAATCTCAAGCCCCATCATTCCGAATTCATCGGACATACCATACATCGTTACCATCTTTCTTGCAAGATCGGTTGCTTTCTCAATATCATTGGATGCGCCTGTTGTAATGCTGCCAAACTGAACTTCCTCTGCGGCACGTCCGCCAAGATAAGTCACAAGTTCTTCCAGCATCTCTGACTTCTTCATCAGAAACCGCTCTTCTGTCGGCATCTGCATCGTATATCCAAGAGCCCCGGATGTTCTCGGAATAATCGTAATCTTCTGAATCGGCTGTGTATTCTTCTGTTTTGCTGCCACAAGTGCATGACCGATCTCGTGAAAAGCAACGATTTCCCGCTCTTCCCGGCTCATAATATGATTCTTTCGCTGCTGTCCGGCGATAATCACTTCAACGGATTCGAAAAGGTCTTCCTGACTGATCAGGCGCCGTCCCATACGCACTGCACGAAGGGCCGCCTCATTGACGATATTGGCAAGATCGGCACCGGAAGCCCCGGATGTTGCCAGCGCAATGGCATCAAGATTCACGCTCTCGTCCAGCTTGACCTTCTTACAATGAACTTTAAGAATATCGATTCTTCCCTGCTTATCCGGCTGAGTCACGCTGATCGTACGGTCAAAACGTCCCGGACGGCGAAGTGCCTTATCCAGAACTTCCGGACGGTTCGTTGCCGCAAGAACGACAACTGCCTTGCTGTCATCAAAACCATCCATCTCTGTCAGCAGCTGGTTCAGTGTCTGCTCACGCTCATCGTTGCTTCCGAGCTGATTATCACGGCTCTTACCGATCGCATCGATCTCATCGATAAAAATAATACATGGTGCCTTCGCTTCAGCCTGTTTGAACAAGTCTCTTACACGGGATGCACCCATACCTACAAACATCTCGACAAAATCCGAACCTGCCAGTGAGAAAAACGGTACCCCCGCTTCTCCGGCCACTGCCTTGGCAAGAAGGGTCTTACCTGTTCCCGGAGGTCCCACAAGAAGGGCACCTTTCGGAAGTTTAGCTCCAACTTCTTTATACTTCTCCGGTTTATTCAGATAATCCACAATCTCCATCAGGGATTCTTTCGCTTCATCCTGACCGGCCACATCCTTAAATGTTACCTTCGGTCCTTCTGCCACATATTCCTTGGCACGGCTCTTTCCCATAGCACCCATGCCGCCCATGCCCGGCATGCCGCTGGAAGCTTTCCTCATAATGAAAGACAGGAACCAGAAAATGATCAGAGGAACAATAACCCAGGAAACAAGTGTATCCATAATCGAGGATGTTCGCGTCGGAATCTCCGCATTCAGTTCAACACCATAGGCTTCCATCTTTTCGGTAAGTGTTGTATCCGAATAAATAATACCTGTATAATAAGCCTGCACCATGCCCCGGTCGGTGTCCTTGTCACTCGGATAAATGTAAATCTTTCCTTCCGTTTCATCAATATTGACTGCCTGCACTTTTCCTTCTTTAGCTCTGTCCATAAACTCACTGTAACTGATCTGTTTGACTGCTGCATCCTGAAAAGCACGTCCGATAAAATTATTTAAAAGCATCGTAATGGCTAATCCAATAAGGAAAAACAAAATTAATCTGTCAAAGGAAGGTCCTCCCTGTCTGTTCGGAGGTGTATTATTATTGCCACGATTTCCCGGCTGCTGATTTCCCATCGGCGGCGGGCTTGTCTTTTTTAAATCATTTTCTCTTTCTTCGCCCATACTAAATTCTCCTTTTATTAGCACTCATCATCATCGAGTGCTGATTTATGAGTTTATTGTAACACGATATCGGAGAAATTCAAGTCATCTTTCTTTTATTTTCGAAAGTTCACACTTTTTTTAGAATTAGCGGCTTCGCTCAATAATTGTTTTTAAATCATCCACTGAGAATATGTAGTGGCTGTTGCAGAAATGACAGTTGACTTCAATCGGTTCACCGTCATCGATCATGGACTGTATTTCATCTCTTCCAATGCTGACAATAGCTCTTTCCACACGTTCTTTTGAGCAGTTGCATTCGAATCCTGTCGGGATTTTTTCCATGATTTCCACATCCAGACCTTCCAAAACTCTGCGGATCATATCCTCCGGTGTATTGCCCTCCTCCAGCATTGTCGTTACCGGAGGCAGATTTCCGATATTCTTTTCAAGCTGATCGATCACCTCATCCTCAGCAAAAGGCATGAGCTGAAGGATAAAACCGCCGGCTCTTTTTACCGTATTGTCTTTATCCATGAGAACACCAAGCGCCACACTGGAATTCACCTGTTCGGACGTTGCAAAATAATAAGCCAGATCTTCTGCGATCTCACCGGAAACAAGATGGGTCTGTCCCACATAAGGCTCTTTTAATCCCATATCTTTAATGACACTCATCACACCCATATCCAGGGCACCGCCCACATCCAGTTTTCCCTGGGCATTCGGAGGAAGCATAACAACCGGATTGTCCACATAACCTTTGACTTTTGACCGGCCGTCAGCTGTCACTGTAAGTCCTTTGATCGGACCGCTGCACTTGATCTGAAGTGTCAAAACATCATCTTCACCCTTCTGCATACATCCCATCATGGCACCTGCTGTCAAAAGACGTCCGAGAGCGGCTGTAGCCACCGGACTTGTCTGGTGGATCTGTCTGGCATATTCCACTGTCTCTCTTGTTGTTGCCGCAAAAATACGTACCTGATGTTTTCCGTCTGTTGCACGGATAATATAATCGACTCCCTGTTTCTGTTCTGGTTTACTGCATGACATTTTATTTTACCTCTCTTCTGTCTTTTTCTTTTTTCCATGTTCTCTGGCAATAATATAAATACGCTCAGAATCTTCCCGTACCGGATCTAAAGTAAATGCGTCAAAAGCCCCTTCCCATCGAAGACCGGAACGCTCAATGAGCCCCCGTATCTCCTCCAGATCATAAGCCTTCTGATAATGTACTTCCTCAAACCGGTCATAGCGGCCGTCATCACTCTGTATAAAAAGATTCAGTACATACTCATTCAGCCCGGATTCCTTATCATAATAATTATCCCATATAAAACAGTGATCCTCTCTCGTCTCACCGATGGTCTGTTCTCCGAGAATATGTTCATATTTATACCGGGTATTTAAATCAAAGATAAATACCCCCTCAGGATCAAGATAATTATTGACCAGTTTAAAAACCTGCAAAAGATCTTCCGCATCTAAAATATAATTCATACTGTCGCAGACGCTGACTGCTGCCCGGACCGTGCCGTAAAGTTCAAATTCTCTCATATCCTGACACAGATATAAGGCTGCCGGTCCCCCATCCGCCTCTTCCTCCATGCCCTTTTCCATAGCTTCTGCCAGCATCTCCTCCGAATTATCGATACCGATCATATCATACCCCTTTTTTCTTAAGGCTTCTGTCATATTCCCGGTACCGCATCCAAGCTCAAGCACGAGTCCGTCCTGAATGCCGTATTTATTTAAAAGCATTACAAGATAATCACACCATTCTTCATATGGTATATTGTCCATGAACAAATCATATACATGGGCAAATTCTGAATAAGCTTCCATGCCTTATTCCCCATTTCTTTTCTCTTTTTTCTTTTGATTCATTCTGCCGCCGATGCGCCCTGTCTCTCTGGCTGTCAGTCCCTTAAACCCCACAGCCTCCAGCTTGTCAAGCAGTCCAAGTTCCCAGGCCACTTCAAATTTCAGCCGTTCATTTTCCTGCTGTTTTGGCGTCTTTTTTGACCACGCCTTCGGGTCATTGAACTTTTCCATCACTTCCATCCAGCGGGGTTCGCCTGTATGACACATAAATCTGCACCTGCCTTTCCCTTATTGTGATTATGACCACGGAAAAGCCGGTCTATTCATCAGCAATGAATTTCTCTGTTCATTATAACAGAATATAAAATTCTGTCTTTAACTTTTTTTCCTGTAATCTGCTCAATAGCCTGCTGATAGTAATCGAGCTGGGTCTTATATCTGCGGATCAGAAGTTCTTCGCCGGCTTTACCCCAGGGTACTCTGTCGGTTTTATAATCCATCAGCACGACGCCGTCTTCCTCTTCAAAATAGACGTCGATCACACCCTGGATCAATATACGCTCCTTTACATCCTTGTACACATTGGCATCCGGATAAACATCCGATGCAGGGATCCCCATAACAAAGGGTCTTTCCCGAAAAAGATGCCCGTTCTTCTGAGCTAAAGCCAAACGCTGTCCCAGTTCTGAACAGCAGAAATCATAAATTTTATCTTTTGGGATCAAATCTTCCCAAAAGGCCGGAATCTGCTCTTTTTCCACACATTGATGAATAAAATCTTCCACATCCTGAATCGAAGCGATATCCGCAAAAGGCAAAAGCTCAAAAATCTTATGAGTAGCCGTTCCTTTTTGCTGAGCCATATATAAAGCCTCATCCTTATCTGCCGGCTTAGTCTTCTTTTCCTCCGGATACAGCACCGCGCCGGGCATGCTCTCACCTGCCATTTTTTTCAGTTCACTGACCGTCATCTTACCCTGAAGTTTTGTAAGCCATTCCTTCGGATATGTCCATCCCAGTTTCTCATTGACCTCATCAAATAAAGGCTGTAATTGTGCAGGAACATGGCTGTAATTTTCCAATAATCTTGCGGATACTTCATCCTCGATCTCTTCTCTCACTTCATCCGCAGCAAGATCTGAAAGCCCCATATAACGAAATTCAAACCCCTTCGATGCTCCCATTTTTCCGTCGGAAAACAGCAGCGGACCGATCCAGTCAAAATAAGAGGAAGCCCCCATAATCTGACTGTATGTCAGAGCCACTTCCTGACAAGACATATATTCCCATTTTTCCAGAGTCTTTGCCCCATCTTCCACCGTACCGATCAAAATCAGCTTTTCCCTTGCCCTTGTCATAGCCACATAAAGGACCCGGATCTCTTCACCCATCTGATCCTGAAGCAGTTTACGCGCAAAAACTTTTCGTGACAGACTGTGAATCTTTGCCCTTAGAGAAAGGTCCACCCCGTCTGCCGCCACACCATATCTGGAATGGACAACAATACGGCTCCTGGACTCTGTAAAATTCATGATCTTTCCAAGACCGGCGACAATGCAGATTGGATACTCCAACCCTTTACTCTTATGGATACTCATAATACGAACGGTTTTCCCCGCATCATCCGGAAGAAGTGCCTCACCCACATCCTCCTTTGCCTCTTTGAGCTGATCCACATATCTAAGGAAATGAAACAATCCCCTGTAACTGGTATTTTTAAAATCAGAAGCATAAGCTACAAGCCGCTCCAGATTGGCACGACGGAGCTCGCCCCCGGGCAGAGCCGTCATATGACAGACATATCCGGTGGCATCATAAATCTCATGAATCAATTCTTCAATTGACCGGTGGATCTTCATTTTCCGAAACCGCTCATACATATCAAGAAAAGCCTGAATCTTTTCTTTAAGAAGAATATCTTCACCTTCACTTAAATATAATTTCATATCATCATAGAGATATTTTTTTCGGTCCAGAAGCCGGATCTTTGCCATGTCTTCATCTGAAAATTGTCCGATAACCGAAGTCATCACAGCGGCCATCGGAATATTTTGCAGTGGATTGTCCAGTATACGAAGCATATTTAAAATGCCCTGTATCTCGATGGTATCAAAAAAACCGGAAGATGTTTCCCCGATTGCAGGAATGCCCATACCTTTAAGCACACGCACAAAATCTTCCGTCCAGTTTTTCACTGTACGGAGCAAAATAACAATGTCTCCGTAATCCGCTTTTCTGTATTGTCCAGAAGCCGGATCCATGACCCACAATCCCTTCTCAGGATCTGTAAGCTCCCGGATTCGAATGCCGACGGCCTTCGCCTCAGCCTCCCGTTTACTCAACCGCTTATCCTTGTCATGACCGACAAGTATCCATTCTGATGTTTCAGATACTTCATGTTCCGTTTCCGGATATGTAAGCCCCGGATTTAAAGCCGCATCTGAATCATATACAATACCACATACCGAAGGAATCATCAAGTCCTGAAATATATTATTTATGCTGTCCAGAACACAGGCCCTGCTTCGGAAATTTTTATGGAGATCAATTTTTTGATGGCTGCTTTCTTCTTTTGTAAAAGCTTCATATTTTTTCATAAAAATCTCCGGTTCCGCCAGACGGAAGCGATAAATACTCTGCTTCACATCTCCCACGACAAAAATGTTCGGATGACCTTCCTCTTCCCTTGAAATACTGTTTAAAAGTGTTTCCTGCACCTGGTTGCTGTCCTGGTATTCATCACACATGATTTCTTCAAACTGTTCCCTGTAGGATTTTGCTACAGCGGTCGCCTTATGTTCTTCTCCCAGAAGGATCTTCAAAGCCAGATGCTCTAAATCACTGAAATCAATAAGATTTCTCTGTTCTTTTTCTTCCTGAAACCGTTTTGAAAATTCCTCTGTCAAATGAATCAATACTTTAAGTCCCGGGAAAATTCTCTGTTCCTTCTCAATCATAGATGAAATGTCTTCTGAAAAGTAATTCTTTTTCAGCCACTCCATAAGTGCCTTGGCTTCTTTTCGAAGCCGCTTGACCATCTCTTTTATATCCGGATCGGCTTCCTGTTTTCTGCTTGAAAGACGCTCCCAGGTCATGCACTGAATAAGATTATACATTTCCCCATAATCATCGCATTCCAACATTTTTTCCAACTGCTCCATGTCCGAAATAAGCATTGGTTCATACAGATAAGGACCGTCCCTTCTCTGTACCAGTTCAAGTGCCTGATTTATGCTGTCTGCGATTTCTTTTATAAGATATCCGGCCTCTTCCATCACAAGCTGAATGATTGGATTCTCATCCCTTATTTCTTTACTGTTCCCCGGATTTAATTCAAGAGCCTTCGACAGCCATAGATCCGGCCAGGGATAGCTTTGAGAAAATTCATATATTTTTAAAATCCAGTCTGTCAGCCCCTTATCCAGCTTTCCGCTTGAATAGGTATCAACAAACTGTATAAACTCCGGATCCGACTTCTCATAACTGTCTTCAAGAAGTTTTTCCGCCACATCCTGCTTGAGCAGAATCATCTCCTGAGGATCACCTACACGAAATCCCGGATCCAGATCGATCGCATCAAAATGTTCTCTGAGAACACGCATGCAAAAACTGTCAATTGTTGTAATAAATGCTGTCGGAATCAACATTTTCTGTCTCTGAAGGTGAAGATTTTCCGGTTCCATGGAAAGTCTGTCATCCACAGCCGCCATAATACGCTCCCGCATCTCGGATGCTGCCGCCTTTGTAAATGTCACAACAAGGAGCTGGTCAATGTCCACCGGCCGGCTCTCATCTGTGATTTTTTTTATAATACGCTCTACAAGAACAGCCGTCTTTCCCGAACCGGCTGCAGCAGAAACGAGAAGACTTCGGTCTCTTAAGTCAATGACCTGCCGTTGTTCTTCTGTCCACGATTTTCCCATGCTTCCTTCACCTCCTTATAGACCTGTTCCCATACATTTTCCGGCGTGAGCGGTATGAGACGATGATAATCACACTCTTCAAGCCGCTCATCAAAACCGCAGATTCCACGGTAATGGCAGTAATCACAGGCCGTCCGCTTTTTACTGCCTTTTATATAATAATATGGATTTTTCGAAATATTTCCCGACATCCATCCCTCTGCCAGTTCTTCAATCCTCCTGTGCACAAAATAGCCGAGATCGTTGATCTGTTCCTCCGTAGCCACATTCGCATTTTTTGAAAAACTTCCATCCTTCTTTAAAGATACATGAAGGATCTGAGGGGCTTTTGCCGGTTCCCTGTCCATCCATGAAAGAACTTCCGGATCCGAATTCAGAAGTCCTTCCATCCGAAGCATGGATGCCAGCTGATCCTCACCCTCCTGCTCCGTTTCCGGCAGTTCGTCAAGGATCGGATCCTTCATATGATAATAAAACATACCCGCTTTTACGATTTTCTTCTTCGGATATTTTGAACCCTCGATCCGGGCAATCGACTCAAGATAAACAACGAGCTGCAGAGAAAGTCCGTAATAAATCTCCGTCAGATCAAATTCCTTATTACCCGACTTATAGTCCACGATACGAAGTCCACGAACATCTTCCTGATCGTAAATATCATATCGGTCTACTGTACCGACAAGACGCACCTTTTCACCTACAGAAAATTTTGTCTCAAATCCGGCCGGCGTAAATTCGCCTTTACATATCTGCTTCTGTATCGTCCATGCTGTCCGTTTTGCCATCCGGACGAGCTGTTCAAGATAGTGGCCATAACGGGGACTCTCAAGAAAAATTGATGCGCCGTATTCCATACCGGTTTCCAGAACACACTGTTCCATCGTCTGATCTCTGAACGCATCGGTCATTGTCTGCCAGCTGTATTCACTTGCTTCGACCATCTTTGAAAAACGTTCCATAGACTGGTGTAAAATGTTTCCCAGATCCGGAGGAAGAAGTTTTGCTGTTTTTCTCTCTTCCAGTTTTAATCCGGCACTTAAAAAATGGGCATAGGCACAGGCCGCATATTTTTCAAGAGTCGTGATGCTGGCTAAGGGCCGCATACCGTAAAGTGACTCCACAATAGACTGGGAAAGAAAATGATTTTTCTCCCTGTCATACATCTCCGATATCCACTGGCTCAGCTCTTTTCCGCCTTTCTCGTCTTTTAAAAACCAGGCAAATAAAACGGACCATAAAGGCCCTCTGGCCTTTGGCAGTCGAAGCCCCTCCAGAAGATATTTTTTACTTTCCTGCATGCCTGACAATATCCGTCCCTTATCCTCCGGATCCAAAATGTTCGTCGGAATGTCCGGAAAAACAGCTCTTACATCCTTTAACAGCACCGACGGCCTCAAGGATTTTCCATTATCATCCATCTGGGCATAGGTTAAGATCAGATCCTGTTCCGGCTTTGTCATGGCCGTATAAATGTAAAATTTTTCTCTGAAACTGTTCTGCCGCCCGGTAGGTGCCAGGTCAATCGGACAATCGGAAAGCAGCTCCTTCTCCCGGTCCAGAATAAGACCTCCGGAAACCGGCGGCGTCGGGATCACACCATCATTGCATCCGATCATAAATAAAACCTTTATATCCCCGAGACGTGTACGTTTGAGATCTCCTAAAACGACCTGATCCAGCGTCGGCGGAATGACACCGACCTGTATTTCTTCAAATCCGGCTTCCAGAATATCCATATACTCTTTTAAGGTCACCTGCTCATCCGCCAATATCTGCTCTGCCTTTTCCAGAAGAGAAATAACAGCATCATACACCTGCATATACTCCCGGCCATGAACAAAATCCCCCATGGCATTCAGTTCCTCCGCATAACTTTCCAGCTGACCTTCGCCTCCGATGCCTTCGATAAAATCACGCAGAGCCTGCGTATACCTGCGAACAGTGCCCGAAGAATACATAATAAAGAGGGGCTCCAGCTCTTTGACAACCATCTCCCGAATATGATTGATCTTAAGAAAATCATCCGGCTGATAGTCTTTTGAACGTTTAATGAAATTGGAAGACCATTTCTTCTTTCCCCGAATCCCCGTTGCCAGAATGTAATTATCGAGGATATCTGCCTCCTCCGGATCCGTCAGCGAATATCCGGAACGAAGATAGCGAAAAACACTCTCATAAGAGAAATCCTTCAAAATAACATTCATACTGCTTCTGAGCATTTCCACGAAGCTGTTGTCCGACAGATTCGCTTTATCATCAATAAATATCGGAATATCCATTGACTGAAACTGCTGTCTTGCAGTCTCCCGATATCGGCTCACATCCCCTGTAACAATGGCAAAATCTCTGTAAGAAAGTCTCTTTTCCATGACCATCTGACGGATTTTTGAGGCTGCAAAGCCAATTTCCTCTGTCGGATGTGTCAGTGCGTAAATTTTCGTGTGTTCTGTCTGACCTTTCCATGGCATAAAACGATGAAACCGGAATAAATGCTGTTCCAAAAAAATCTGTTCCGCCATATCCGACGGTACTTTTTTCGGAATATCCAAAAGTACATCCTCTTCCTTTTCTATATTCAATCGGATACACATCTTATTTAATTTCCACAAGGTTTCTTTTGTCAGATAAAATAACTGGTATTCTTCTCCCAGATCATATGGTTTCTCATGAATATCGATACTCAGTCCGATAACGACCCTCTCACACATTTTCAAAAGTTCTTCTAAAAGACGATACTGGGATGGTGTAAATCCGGTAAAATTTTCAATATAGACGACAGAGCCTTTCATCATAGGTGCTCCCGGAATCTTATCCGCCAGAACATCCAGAAGTTCTTCCGCAGTCATATAGGTGTCTGCCATATAATCTTTAAAAGCATCATACAGCACCTGGATATCTTTTAATTTTCTTCCGAGCATTGTCTGACCGCCGATGATCTCCCGGCTTTTCTCCAAATCCGAAGATTGAACACTGTACTGGAACAGCTCAGACAGCATGGACTTCGCCTGTTTCACAAATCCGGTCTTCCCGATGCTTCCCGCAAATGCCTCAAATTCTTCCTTCCGTTCAGAAAGAAGCCGCCGGATCACCATGCTTTTTCCCGTATCTTCCAAAATACTTTTCTGAATACCGCCGATCTCGTCAAAAATTCGATAGGCCAGACGCGGAAAACTGACCACATCCACATTCATGACCCCATGTCCCGGATGCAGTTCTGTCATCTTCATCTGGGTCTGCATCGTATACTGCTCCGGCACGATCAGAAAAAACTGCTGTTCCGGATGGGCTATAGATTCCCCGATCAATTTTCGATAAAGCTGTTCCGAGCGATAACTGCCCTCTCCGCCAATAATCATCTGAAGCGACATTTCTTTTACCTCCCGCATTTTACTGCTCTATATCATAGCATATTTTCATCCATTCAAACATAGTTTATATTAAAGATTTTTGAAGGAGGCCGACTATGGGTTCGAAAACACGAATTATCATTCTCCATATGAAAGAAATTATCTATACGGTGCTTTTCATTCTGTTTGCCCTGATCATGATTTTTCTTTTTCTTTATATGTTTTTTCTGAAAGATTCCGCCACTCCGGGCAAACAACCAACCGAACCTACATATACGCCGGGGGTCTATACCTCATCCATTCTTCTTGGAGACCGCCCTGTCAATCTTTCAATTACCGTGGATTCTCACCATATAAACAGTATCACTGTCTCACCTTTAGAAGAAAGCGTTACTGCCATGTATCCCCTTTTAGAATCCTGCCTTGAAAATATTACCGTCCAGCTCACTTCCGGCGTTCCCATCGACCAGGTTGTCTATGATAAATCCAGCCAATATACCGCGTCCCTCTTACTGGAAGCCATTGACAACGCCCTGAAAAAAGCGAGTGACTAGCGGTCAGGTTCATGGTGCACAACAAAAAGGTGATAAATGCCCTTTCGGGTATTTATCACCTTTTACTATTTCATCGGATCATTGATTCGACGAATTCAATTCTGCCTCCCGTTCTCCAAGATAGATGTCCCATTCAAGACGCATATCTGCCATTTCATCAAGATAGGCATTTAATCTGTCTTCCACATTTTTCTGGTCATTATCCCACTCATGTCCGTCAGAGATAAATGAAACAAATTTATCGGTCACAGCTTCCTGAACGTAAGCCACTTCCGCCTCTGAACGTCCCGCGAACCAGAAATTTACACTTGTATACATATATTTACGCTGTATCTGTTGCATTTGATCCACCATATTGAAATGGAATGTCATTTCTTCTGTCATTGGCAAATCAGTTGCCTCATAGCCGAGATATTCATATAGATTTAATAAGTTTTGAATATAATCAGCGATCTCACTTTTTTCTTCGGTCGCATAGAGCATAAAATCCTCATAATAAATACCGTAATCTTCAATGAGCCCCGAAATATCTTCCGGCATCTGATAGTCCTCCAGTTGATCGTACTGGTCATAAAGCTGTGCATAAGAATCTTCGATCTCCTGTGCCGTCGCCTCTAACTGGTCCGGTCCCGGATGATCCAGGTATTCGGACACAGCCGCATAAGCCTTATCAATCAGGGCACTTTCCCCATCTTTACGAAGTGTGATCACTGCATATTCATCCACGATTTTTTTAAAATCTTCGGAAACTTCTTCCGTTTTTTCACTTTTACCGCTGCATCCGCTCAATGCACATACAGTCACTAACATCATTCCAATAATTCCAGCCAATCTTTTTTTCATAACATTCTTCCCTTTTTCTCTTTTTTAAAACGGCCATTCCATCTCTCGCACAGGGAAACGATATTTTGCCATATTTAACTGAGCAATTTTCATATCCGAATCATCCGTTTCTGTCACTTTCAACATTAAATCCTTCAATTCCGTTTCTGTTTTTTCACCCAGAGACCACTTCATACCTTCCGGCGGGAAACAGGACATCGTCTGAACGACCTGCTCTTTAAGATCCGCCTGAGTTTTTTCATCATCCATTCCAATATAGATCTCATTATAAATCAGATAATAATATTCCGATGCTCCGTCCAGATATTGACGATAAGCTTTTAATAGATTTTTCCGATCATCTATGTCCGAATAAAACATTTCGCTGTCTTCTTCACAAAGTGCTTTTTTCAAATAGTCCATGCACAGCATCACATTTGTTTTTTGCACATCCGGCTCCATATACACCCTGCTCAAAGTTTCTTTGGATAGGCCCGGAAAAATATCCACTGCCGTATCCAGATAATTATAAGAACGCTCGCCTGCGCCTTCACTGTAAGGCATCCTGAAAAATTCATTATAGTAAGAAGTCACCTTTTTTTCTCCGCTGTCAATAGCACTCAGCAGTGCTTCTCTTCCCTCCGGCGTATTGTCGTAAACACTTTCCTGATCCGCCGTCTCCAAAATCTTATATTGGGCTTTCATGATGCCGTTCCAGCATCCCGCATTACTGTTAAGACTTCGGGTGACATTTCCGATTTCCTTTCTGTCTGCCTCAGAAATGGTCCTGTCAGAAGGTCCCCATATGCGAAAAGCAGCCGCGCCCCCTCCGGCAAGCAGAAACAAAACCATAACACCGATCGCTGCCCGTTTTATAACGTATTTTCGATGATATTGCTGCCAGATTTTCTGATTATCCGCCCATTTATCCGCAAAATATCCGGTAAAATTATCATGGATCAATCCAAAGTTTCCTTCTGCTGTCTGCTCCATAAGATTCATCTGCCCGATCAACTGTTCGGACACAGCATAATCAAACCATTCCCGGTCATTGGATATGCCGCCCAGAATCAATCTGGATTTTCCCATGTATTTCGGAAAAGCAAGTCCGAAAAGTTTACTTTTCATATTCTTGTAATCCCGACTTGCGAGGATGTACAACTCCTCCATAGAAAGAATCGTTTTTTTCCTTTTTTCCAGCTCTCTCGCAATCGCCGGCAATAAATGCTCCAGAAGATAGTCATGCAGAAGCTGCCTGGATTCATCACCCGAATCTCTGCGTTTTTGAAGACGCTGCAGATTTTCAATATAAAAATCCACAAGTTCCTCCAGATTTTCCGGTGTTTTCCACAATTCCTTTCCTCCGTTTTCCACAGACATCATACTGGCACTCCGGTACAAATAAAGCATCATGGGATTGGAAAGCAGCTCCCGAAGTTTTTTCTCCTTCGGACATTCCAAACGAAACCGGTCTAACTCCTCAACGACCGTCTTTTCTGTTAAAGGCATCAGACTTGCTGTCCTGAAATCGGAAAGCCCGTATTGCTTCACACTGTCCGTCCGGTCTGATACAAGAATACCCACGCCGTCGTATTGTCCCAGTTCTTCTATTTCACGAAGAAGATTCTGCCTCTGGCTTCCCGCCTCATTGAGCCCGTCCAGAAGTAAAAGGATTTTTGGACTTTTTTTGCCTGCTGCCGCAAAAAGATGATTCAGTTCATGCAGTGCATCTTCCATGGAATTGGTCTCTTCCGAAAATTTCAGATTTCTGAGAATAAAATGACGGATATATTCGGATGCGCCCTGCGTCTGTTGATAATCCTCCAACGGAATATAGATAAGGACCGGGGCCTGCGGATGATAGCGTTTCACACCTTCACCCCAAAGCCGATACAAATACTGGGTCTTTCCCATACCACCGGTTCCTTTCAGCAAAATACAGGCCCCATCGCATAATTGTCGGAAACATTCCTGTTCGGAAAGCACCTCGCCGCCCATCTTAGGATCTTCCATCAAAATATTTCTTGACAAATAGGCGCCATCCTTTTGTTTCCATGCCATTCGCTGCGTTCTGCTGTTTTCCCAGATGGCACTGGCAGATATTCCTTTACCCTCAATGCGCCGAATCAATTCAAGGATATCTTGTCTCAGTGCATCAATCGACTGATAACGCATACTGCCAATGATGTTCAGACCTTTTGTTAAAATTTCTACTGTCTTAAAGGAGGCCGTTACCGGCTCATCTTGGAAAATTTTCAAGGATTTCGGAAAACTTCTCCGAAGTCCCTTGCCCATAACTTCCTCCATATCAAGTTTTCTTCCCGTAACCATACGGAAAAAGACGGCACATACAGAGTATAAATCCGTTTGGGGACCGATTCCGTCGTAATCTCTCAAATAAATCTCCGGCGCCGAATAACCTTCTTTTTCACTGAAAAAGAAGCAGTCACTCTGTTCCGCATCCATTTTCCATGTGCTGTTATAGTCAATGAGCAGTGCCTGCCTTTTCAGAACCAGAATATTATCCGGACTGATATCCAGATGTAAAATATTTTCTTTATGGAAACACTCCAGAGCATCCAGCAACTTCAGCATCACATCCGCCGCAGCTGCCAGTGACGTATATTTACCTTCTTCCAAAAGCTGTTCCAGACTCTGGCCGCCATGCACGGTCAAAACAGAATAACAGGTGCCGTAGGCTTCAAACGAATTCAGGTTGCCCGATATCTGCTCCGGATCTTTAAGCAAAAGCTCCAGATTTGCCTGATTTCCCTGAAGGAAACTCTCCCGCGCATCCTGCATCAGCTCTATGCCCCTGTCATCCGTGACAATACAGCCCTCTTCATCACGCCACACTTCACCTTTCCAGCTAAATGGAAATAGTTCTTTGATCAATACCTGATGAAAACTGTCTCTGTTCAGTTCATCCCGGTACACAGCCCGGTACACAATGCTGCTTCCGCCAAAACCGATCACATTTTTAATCTGATATTCAACATTGCCAAGTAAAATTTTTTCTCCGATTTTTCGTATCTGCCTCTCTCTGTTCATAGACCTGTCCTTTCCTCACTGACAGTCATAAACCT
>JAEDDO010000022.1 GCA_016298055.1 Frisingicoccus sp. | reverse complement strand
ATCATAGTTTTATCAAAATTATACCGCGCTATAAAAGAAAATGCAAATTTTTTAAAAAAATGTTGACAAAATATATGACTGCTGTTATATTACAAGTATAACAAACATAACAATAAACAAGTACCTGAAAAGGAGGTATGTTTTATGGATTTTAATAAATACACACAGAAATCTCTGGAAGCTGTACAGTCCTGTCAGAGCCTGGCGATCGAGTACGGCAATCAGGAGATTGATCAGATTCATTTGCTTTATGCCCTTTTGAACAAAGAGGATAGTCTTATCGTTAAATTGATGGATAAGATGAATATAAATTCTGCCGGATTTGTATATCAGACGGAGAAGATTCTGGCAGGCAAGGTCAAGGTACAGGGCGGCCAGCAGTATATGAGTCAGGACCTGAGCCGGACATTTACACAGGCGGAGAAAGAGTCAAAGCAGATGGGGGACGAATATGTTTCCGTTGAGCATTTGTTCCTGGCTTTACTTGAAACCGCGAATAAGGAACTCCGGGCATTATTCAAAAATTTTGAGGTTACAAGAGACAGATTCCTGAAAGCCTTGATGGAAGTTCGCGGGAATCAGCGTGTAACAAGTGATAATCCGGAGGATACGTATGACAGCTTGAGTAAGTATGGTGAGAATCTGGTGGAGAAAGCCAGAAAGCAGAAGCTGGATCCGGTAATCGGCAGGGACAGTGAGATTCGTAATATTATTCGTATTCTTTCCCGTAAGACGAAGAATAATCCGGTGCTGATCGGTGAACCGGGTGTCGGTAAAACAGCGGTTATTGAAGGACTTGCACAGCGTATTGTGCGCGGTGATGTTCCGGATGGCCTGAAAGATAAGCAGATTTTTTCTCTGGACATGGGAGCACTTGTTGCAGGTGCCAAGTACAGAGGTGAATTTGAAGAACGTCTGAAGGCAGTTCTGGAAGAAGTACGCAAGAGCGAAGGCAAGATTATTCTTTTTGTTGATGAGCTCCATCTCATTGTTGGTGCAGGTAAGACAGATGGTGCCATGGATGCGGGCAATATGCTTAAACCGATGCTGGCCCGTGGTGAACTGCATTGTATCGGTGCAACAACTCTGGATGAATATCGACAGTATATCGAGAAGGATAAAGCTTTGGAGAGACGTTTCCAGCCGGTTATGGTGGATGAACCGACAGTTGAAGACACCATATCGATTCTCAGAGGATTGAAGGAGCGGTACGAAGTCTTTCATGGTGTTAAGATTACAGATGGATCACTCGTAGCGGCAGCGGTTCTTTCGAATCGTTACATTTCTGATCGTTTTCTTCCGGATAAAGCAATCGACCTTGTGGATGAGGCCTGTGCTCTGATTAAGACAGAACTGGATTCCATGCCTGCAGAGCTTGATGAGGTTTCAAGAAAGATTATGCAGCTTGAGATTGAAGAGGCAGCTTTGAAGCGAGAAGATGATCATCTGAGCAGGGAGCGTCTTGAAGCAATTCAGAAAGAAATTGCTCAGCTTCGTGAAGATTTTCAGATTGCCAAGGCAAAGTGGGAATCAGATAAGAAGGATGTCGATCAGGTTCGTATTTTGAGGGAGCAGATTGAAAGTGTCAATAAAGAGATTGAAAAGGCCCAGAGAGAATATGATCTGAATCGGGCCGCCGAACTTCAGTATGGAAAACTTCCTGAACTTAAGCGTCAGCTGGAGGAACAGGAGCAGAAGATCCATGGTTCGGAGGATTCTCTCGTGCGTGAGCAGGTAACGGAAGATGAGATCGGTCGTATCGTATCACGATGGACAGGAATTCCGGTGGCGAAACTTACAGAGAGTGAACGACAGAAGACATTAAACCTGGATAAAGAGCTTCACAAGAGAGTTATCGGACAGGATGAAGGTATTAATAAAGTGACAGAAGCGATTATTCGTTCCAGAGCCGGCATTAAGGATGAGACAAAACCGATTGGTTCCTTTATGTTCCTCGGACCAACAGGTGTCGGTAAGACGGAGCTTGCCAAGGCACTTGCGGAAAGCCTGTTTGATGATGAAACGAATATTGTTCGAATCGATATGAGCGAATATATGGAGAAGTTCTCAGTGTCCCGACTCATCGGAGCACCTCCGGGATATGTGGGTTATGAAGAAGGCGGTCAGCTGACGGAAGCTGTTCGGAGAAAACCATATTCAGTTGTACTTTTTGATGAGATTGAAAAGGCCCATCCGGATGTATTTAATGTACTTCTTCAGGTTCTGGATGATGGACGAATTACAGATTCCCAGGGTCGGACGGTAGACTTTAAAAATACGATTCTGATCATGACATCGAATATTGGCTCGGAGTATCTTCTGAATGGTATCAATGCTCAGGGTGATATTGAGGAGGCGGCAGAAAAGCAGGTTATGAATGAACTGCGTGCCCACTTCCGTCCGGAATTTTTAAATCGTCTGGATGAAATTATTATGTTTAAGCCGTTGAGCAAGGAAGATATTCACAGTATTATCGATATTTTGATGAAGAATCTGAATAAGCGTCTTGTTAACAGGGAGATCAGCATTGAACTTGATCCGTCTGCCAGAGATTATATTATTGAGAATGGCTATGATCCGGTTTATGGTGCGCGTCCTCTGAAGCGTTTCCTGCAGAAACATGTAGAGACGCTTGCGGGTCGGCTGATCTTGGGAGACGAGGTACTTCCGGGAGATGTTATACAGATTCATTGTGACGGCAGTAAGCTTACGGCCGGAATTAAGAGAGATTAAAAAAAGCAGGTACCGCGTGTACCTGCTTTTTTCAAAGGGTAAAAGCTTTCTTTTTGATTTTTTGTATGTTATAATTCTAGCAAGTCTATGCAAAGGGATTGATGGTATTATGTCGACTATTTTGTTAGCAGAACAGTCGATATCAGCACATATGCAGCTGGAGGCCCGTCTTGAGGCTTTGGGACACAGGATTTTTTCGGTGAAGAAAACGGATATGCCGGATTTTGTGAAGATGCATCCTTTTGATATCATTATCTGGAATCTTTCAGAATGGTATGATGCGGATGCGGATATTCTTCAACAGGTACGCTGGTTTTCAGATGCCCCGCTCCTGTGCATCTGGAAGGGAGAGGATTCATCCTATCCGGAGGCACTTTTGAGAGATAGTTTCTGTGTATTCTTTGAGGTTCCGAAAGAAGAAGGGATGCTGGAGGAAACTTTAAAGGAATATCTGAGGGCTGCATACCTGAGAACGCATAATATGCGATTGTGCCAATATAAAAACCTTAGGATGAACATTGGTCTTGCGAAGGAAGCAGAAATTTATGAAATGAGATTGGATCTGACGATAAAAGAGCATATGATACTCAGTCTTTTAATGCGTCATCGGGAGTGCATTTATACAAAGTCAGTGTTGTATGAGGCCGTTTGGCGGCAGCCTTATACAGGCGATGATAATGCAGTCAAGATGCATATCAGTAATCTGAGAAGCAAATTAAAAAAGGCGGATCCTGAGGAAACGTATATTGAGACTGTACGGGGGCTGGGATATCGACTGTGCAAAGATTAAAATGAAAAGAAGAGAGGATTATCCGAAGATTACAGGATAACCTCTCTTCTTTTTAATTTTGATGATAAAAACTATTGCGGATCCGGAGCCTGAGAATCAATATATGGTTTGACGATTGTCAGGAATTCATCTTTGCGAGGCCACCACCATTCGTCAGCAACAGAGTTTTTAATATAGTCTCCCTGAGGCGTGTAAAGCGAAATGTGACCTTCCGGACATGAAACCCATTTACAGAATTCATCATATTTTACTTTGAAGAGCATCTCTATACCATGAATATCAAAATCCGGTATCGGCAGCTTGATTTTTTTAACATAGACCTGGCAGAAAGCGTTATCATGATAGTTATCATGATCAATAACCTGACGAATGTTTCCGGCATGTTTGAGAAATTCCGGAAGCAGTTTTAAACCAAGACGTTCCATCGTTAATGTGACTACAGCGTGGGAAAAAGTTTCTTCCGGATCAATATGTCCGCTTACAGGAAGATCATAAAGTCCGGGGAAAATATCTATATTTTTCGAGCGTTGTATAAAATAAAGCCATCTGCCATCGGACTCATCACCGTACATCCACAGATGGATGACCTGATGAAGCAGTCCTTTTTCATGTACAACAGACCACTTTTCGGTTCCGATCAGATTGAACATGTCATCGTATATTTTAACAATATCATCCTTATTATGCATTTTGTACTCCTTTATGTCGATCGTGTTATTGAAAAAGTTCCGAAACAAGTTGATTAACAACTTTTCCGTCGGATTTGCCTTTGACAAGGGGCATAAGTTCTTTCATGATTTTTCCTTTGTCTTTAGCTGTTGGGGCAGTAAGTCCAAGTCGATCAAGAACTTGCTGAAGCGTTGCTTTGATTTCTTCATTTGTCATGAACTTTGGTGCAAATTCTTCATATACGTGAATGCGGAATTGACACTGTTCGATGATATCGGTGCGATCCGCCGGGGCAGAGTCAAGAGTTTCTTTTAATTGTTTGATTTCTTTCAAAACAATCTCATTTTCTTCTGCTTCGGTCAGGTCGCTGCGCTTGTCGATGGCTTTGTTTTTCAAGGAACCGAGAAGCATGGAGAGCGCATCTTTGCGTTCTTTATCTTTTGCCTTCATGGCGGCAACCATTTCACTGCGAATCTGTTCGATTTTACTCATTAAAAATCCTCCCATCCTATTTATCATGTTACAAGTTTATTATAACACTTTCATGCTTTTTTGGAAGGGAGGAAATCTATTCTTTTTTCAATTCTGATATAAGTTCAGTCACTAATTTCAGCTGCCGGTCGGACAGACCATCAATATTTAATGTGCGGTCATGTTCCAGGCCAAGCAGATAATCTGTACTGCAGCAGAAAATATCGGACAGTTTGATAAGCATATCGACGGATGGAAAACGTTCGGATTTTTCATATGAACTGATTAGACTGGTGGAAACATGGGCACGTTTAGCTAACTGACTTTGATTCCAGTAAAATTTTAATCGAAGTTCTCGTAGACGGTTTGCAAAGGCGGACATGAATGACTCCTTTTTAAGAAAAAATATGTTTAAATAATTTACACAATAAGTGTAACCATGAAAATAAAACTATAGGTAGAAATTAATTATACTATTAGTGTAAAATGATAATATATTTGGGAAAAGAGAAGTGGCTATGGAAAAGAATAAAAAAAATCTTGGGAAAAAAGAATTTGAATTTTCAAAATCCTATGAAGAGCGAAAAAAGAAACTTTTAGAATATTTTTTTGGGAACAAAAAGAAGGGAAAGTAATGAAATTTGCCCGGTGTCAAAAAGTCGTGCTATACTATATGAATGAAAAATGAACAGATGATAGAGAGAATTGAATAAATGGCAGCGAATGAGAACGATTCAAATAAAATGAGACGTCATCAGCAGGAGTTCATTGAGGGGCTGATTGAGGAAATGGAACAACCGGTTGCCGGAATGTTGTATAAAATGACAAGGGATGTTATGTTAATTGAGGATGTAATGGTTGCTACGTGGACAGTGGCATGTCAAAAAATCACGCAGTTATCCAAACATGAAAATCCTCAGGGATGGATCATGAGAACAGCAAAACTTCAGATGCTTCAGGCTTTAGAGGAGAATAATAAATGTGGCGTGGCGGATGCGTATGAACTGGAAGTGTTGAATAAGGTTGGCAGTTATCTGGAAAGTGGAAATGTCAGAGAAGAAGAACTGAAAGAGACTTTAAAGGAACATTTGAAGGAAGATGAAAGTAAGGCTATAATTTTAAGGTTTTTCTACGAACTTTCTTATACGGAGATGGCAGATTATTTACATTGCAGTGAAATTGCCGTGCGAAAAAGAGTCAGTCGGGCTCTTTCTAAATTAAGGAAGGCAGGACCGAATATATGGCATGATTAACACGGGCAGGGCATATAGTATAGCAATAATCAGCGTTTTAGGATAGGATTATGAAACGAATAATTGCAGCAGGTGTGCTTATGGCTTTTTTAAGTCTGTCCGTTATGTTTTACAGCCGTACATATTCCCGGGTGTCAGCTGCGCTTTCTCAGGTGTCAGATGATACAGAACGCGTAAAAATTGTCATTGATCCGGGACATGGAGGCAACGACCCGGGGGGAATTGGAGTATCCGGTGTTTTGGAAAAAGATGTGAATCTTTCTGTGGCTCTGTTTTTGAGAAAAAATTTCGAGGCACAGGGATTTGAAGTGGTTATGACCCGTGATATAGATAAAGGACTTTATAGTGAAACGGCAAAAAATAAAAAGAAGGAAGATCTGGCAAAAAGAATTGAAATTATCAAAGAGGCGCATCCGGATTTTGTGTTGTGCATACACCAGAATATTTTTACAGATTCAAAGTACAGCGGAGCACAGGTTTTTTACTATAAGGAGTCTGAAGAAGGTGCACGTCTGGCCGCCTGTCTGCAGAATCAGCTTATCACCGGCCTGGATCCGGAGAATACGCGGGTCCCGAAATCGAATATGAATTACTATATGCTGAAAAATTCACCGGTACCGATTGTTATTGTTGAATGCGGGTTTCTGACAAATGTAGCGGAAGAACAAAAACTGGGAACACAAGCCTATCAGAGAGATCTGGCATGGAATATTTATCTTGGAACAATGCAGTATCTTAATGGGGCAGGAAAAATAGCTCAGGCAGAGTGAAAGAATCTGTGAAAAGTCTGGAAAAAAGGAAATACAAAGATTATAATAAAAGAAAAAATGGAGATGGAACTTATGAAAACCATTGTATATAAAATAGGAGATACAGAGGCGTCTGTGTGGCTCTCTGAAGCAGAAAAAATTTTGAAAGAAGGTGGATTGGTAGCTATACCGACGGAGACGGTTTATGGTCTTGCGGCGAATGCTTTAGATGAAGGGGCTGCGGCCAGAATTTATGAGGCTAAGGGAAGACCTTCAGATAATCCGCTTATTGTGCATATAGCGGATATGGATATGATCGGTGAACTTGTGTCCCAACTTCCGGACACAGCACTGAGACTGGCAGAACGTTTCTGGCCGGGACCGCTGACAATGATTTTACCGAAAAGTGAAAAAGTGCCTTATGGTACAACAGGAGGTTTGGATACAGTAGCCATACGGATGCCATCCCATCCGGCGGCACGAAAACTGATTCATGAGACGCGTATTCCTCTGGCAGCACCGAGTGCTAATACTTCGGGAAGACCAAGTCCGACGCGGGCCGAACATGTCTTTGATGATCTAAACGGAAAGATTGAGATGATACTGGATGACGGACCGGTTGGTATTGGTATTGAGTCTACGATCATAGATCTGAGCGGAGAAACACCGATGCTGCTGAGACCGGGATATATTACCAGAGAGATGTTGTCAGAGGTTATCGGAAGTGTGGAGGTGGATCCGGCCATTCTTGAAGTTAACAAAGATAAAGATTTTCGTCCAAAGGCACCGGGTATGAAATATAAACATTATGCACCGAAGGGCAGCCTTCTTCTTGTTTCGGGAGATGCGGATAAGGTGGTAGAAAAAATATGCCTGTTATCTGATGAGAAGCGAAAAGAAGGATTTAAAGTCGGAATAATAGCGACAGATGAGACAAAAGATCTGTACAGATGCGATTCGGACTGCATTGTTATGAGCATCGGTACTCGGAGCGATGAAGATACGATATCGCATAATCTTTTTGATATCCTCAGAAGAATGGATAAAGCGGAGGCGGATTATATTTATTCGGAAAGTTTCGGCGAAGGCGTTCGAGGAGATGCAATCATGAACCGGCTTTTAAAAGCGGCCGGATATCAGCAGATATTTGTGTAATAAAAAACAGAAGGAGAAGTATAGAATGGGTGGAAAGAGAGAAGACTATATTACCTGGGATGAATACTTTATGGCGGTTGCCCGTCTGGCAGGGCTTCGGTCAAAAGATCCGAACAGCCAGGTAGGATCATGTATTGTGAGTACAGATAATAAGATATTGTCAATGGGGTATAACGGACTGCCGATAGGCTGTTCGGATGATGAGTATCCATGGGATAGGGAGGGAGATCCGCTGGATACAAAATATGTTTATGTGACCCACAGTGAGTTGAATGCTATCCTTAATTATCGGGGTGGTAATCTGGAGGGAGCAAAAATTTACGTGTCCTTGTTTCCGTGTAACGAATGTGCGAAAGCGATTATTCAAAGTGGTATAAAAGAGATTATTTATGGTGAAGATAAATATCCGGATACACCTGCCGTAATTGCATCGAAACGCATGCTAAATTCCGCCGGTGTAATCTATCGACAATATGAACCATCGGGAAAGAAGATTGAATTTGATATTTAAATAACGAGAACTGTCTCGCAATTCTGAAAAAACATCAGAATACTGGGGCGGTTCTTTTTTTAAAACGCAAATTTTTTGAAAATTCTTGTTGAACTTGAAAATTACCTGTGATATAATCGAAAACATAGCTGATAACAGCAAATGTTTTTGAATTAAATAAAGGCGGTGATATGGTGCTGGAAAACATTTTGGAAAAAGTAAAAGAGTCAGAAATTATGGCTTCATCTATTGAAAAAGATGCGGAAGTTCAAAGTGCAGCGATTCTGGATGAGGCGCGAAGGCAGGCCGACAAGATGAAAGAAGATAGGGCTCAGAATTTAAAGTTAAGAAGTCAGGACATGATGTCAAAGTTGGAGAAAGAAGGAGAAGAGCAGTTAAAGGCAGCTGAGAAAGCTGCATCAGAAGAGGTTTTGACGCTTAAACAACAGGTTGAACCTAAGAAAAAAGAGGCGGTAAAGGCCGTTATATCGCTGTTGATTTAGAAGCAGTTCAAAAAATATTGAAGGAGGGATGAGAGTATGTCAGTATTGCAGATGCAGAGGATCAATCTCTGTGCGCTCAAAAAGAACAGGAAAGCGATCTTGGAACGTCTGCAGGAGACAGGCGCTGTAGAAGTGGATATCCGTCTTGAGGATGACAGCGGTTATGTGTGTGAAGATGTCACATCTTTGCGTATGACCTTTGAAAAGAATGTTCGGACAGCTGACAGGGCATTGGAAGTACTGCAGCAGTATGTGCCTGAAAAAAAGGGAATGCTGGATTCTCTGGCAGGCAAACCTTTAGTTGATAAGGATTCTTTCGAAAAAGTGGTTTCTTGCAAAGAAAGTTATCTTCAGAAGGCAGAAACGGTGATCGAACTGGATAAGCAGATTATGGCTCAGCGGGCGAATATTCAGAGACTTCAGAATCAGATAGAATCGATGATTCCGTGGCAGGGACTTAGTGTACCTCTGAATTATAGCGGAACACGGAAAACATCTGTTTTTATCGGAACACTTCCGGGAGTGAGGAGCCTTGAATCGGTTTATGGGATTTTTGCAAAGGATGATTCGGATACAGAGGCTGTTGATGCAGAAATTGTTTTTCAGGACAAAGATTTCACATATCTGGCGGTCATTTGTCTGAAGAAAGATGCGCAGAAGGTAGAAGAGGCGCTTCGAACGGCAGGTTTTGCAAGGCCGGCTCAGATGTCGGATAAGATGCCGGGAGAATGTTCGGAAGATTTTCGCCAGGAGATCGAGATTTCCAAGAGCGAGATTGAACGTCTGCAAAAAGAGATTGAGCAGTTGGCTCCTGAACGTCAGAATTTCAAATGGCTTTCAGATTATTTTCGGATGCGGGCAGATAAGTATGAAGTTCTCGGAAAACTGCCTCAGACGAAGAATACTTTTGTGCTGAGCGGTTATATTCCGGCAGTGGACGGACAGAAGATTAAGGATGAGCTTTCCCAAAAATATGAAGCCGTTGTTGAACTGGAAGATATTCAAGAGGAAGAAGAGGCCCCGGTATTATTAAAAAATAATCATTTTGCTCAGGCAGGTGAGGGCGTTCTGGCATCCTTCGGATTGCCTGCAAAGGGTGAGATCGATCCGACATGCATTATGACAGTTTTTTATGTCTTTTTATTCGGACTCATGTTGTCTGATGCGGCATATGGACTTATAGTGGCTCTGGCGTGTGGTTTTCTTTTGAAAAAGTATCCGCGTATGGAAGAGAATATGAGAAAATCGATTCGGTTATTTTTCTTCTGTGGTCTTTCAACATTGTTCTGGGGCATTATGTTCGGCGGATATTTTGGCGATGCGGTCAATGTTATTTCAAGGACCTTCTTTGGACATGAAGTGTCGATACCGGCCCTTTGGTTTGTTCCGCTGAATGAGCCGATGCGTATGCTTTTGTGGTCGGTTATATTCGGATTGATCCATATGTATACAGGTCTTGCAATCAAGGCATATATGTGTATTCGTGATCACAGATATGCAGACGCTTTGTGTGATGTGGGATTTTGGTTTCTGCTGCTGACAGGACTTGTGCTTATGCTTATACCAAGCAGTATTTTTGCTTCCATGTTTCAGATCGAAGTTGTTTTTCCGGAAGTTGTGAATACACTGAGTAAAGCTATGGCGGTCATCGGAGCTGTCGGAATTGTTCTTATGTCGGGAAGAGCTAAAAAGAATAAATGGGGATTAAGAATTGCGTTGGGAGCATATGATCTGTATAACATTACAGGATGGCTCAGTGATGCATTATCCTATTCCAGATTATTGGCACTCGGCCTTGCCACCGGAGTTATTGCTTCTGTATTTAACCAGATGGGAAGTATGCTGGGCGGCGGTATTGTCGGAGCTGTTATTTTTATTATTGTTTTTTTAATTGGGCACACTTTTAATCTGGCAATTAATCTGCTCGGAGCTTATGTGCACACTTGCCGTCTCCAGTATGTGGAGTTTTTCGGTAAGTTTTACGAAGGCGGCGGAAAGGCATTTCATCCGTTCCGTTCGAATACAAAATATGTAGATATTAAGGAGGAAACAAGAGCATGAGTGAATTATTAACAAATGGAACAGTATGGGCATTGCTTGGAGTAGCACTTGCGGTAAGTTTATCCGGCTGCGGTTCTGCATACGGTGTTGGTATAGCAGGTCAGGCAGCAGCGGGAGTTGTAACAGAGGATCCGGGAAAATTTGCAAAGGTTCTTATTATGCAGCTTTTACCAGGTACACAGGGTATTTATGGATTACTTGTAGCATTTGTAACTTTATCAAGAATAGGCATATTGGGCGGTACACAGCCGGATGTGGTTACAGGGCTTTTGACACTGGCTGCATGTCTTCCGATTGCGATCGTTGGTCTTGTGTCCGGTATCCATCAGGGAAAAACATCTGCTGCAGCTATCGGCATCGTAGCAAAGAAACCGGATCAGTTTGCAAAAGCAATGTTGTTTCCGGCTATGGTAGAAACATATGCAATTCTTGCGTTACTTATTTCCATTATTGCAATTTTCTCAATCTAACGGATCGAGGGATGATTTGAGAGAGAGGAAAGGAGCGCAGGGATGGCAGGAATAGAGAAGATTACAGATCAGATTATTGAAGAGGCGAAACTCTCTGCTGCCAGCAAAGTGGAAAATGCCCGTAAAGAGGCGGAAGAGATTCTGGAGAATGCCAGACAGGAATGTCTTAAGATGGAAGCAGAGGCTTCTGAGAAAGAAGAGAACCTGAAAAAAACGCATGAAAGCCGGGTGAAATCTTCAGCAGATCAGCAGAGAAAAAGAGCATTACTTCAGGCCAAACAGGAGATTATCAAAGAGGTTATAGATGAAGCCTATCGTGAGCTTAAATCACAGGACAGTAACAGTTATTTTCAGACAATAGAAAAACTGGTAAAAACATATGCATTACCTGAATCCGGAGAAATTTATTTTTCAAAAAAGGATCTTTCAAGGATGCCTCAAAATTTTTCAGAAAAGATTGAGAAGGCGGCAAAAGAAAGCGGCGGCACTCTGAAACTTATGAAAGAAGCCAGACAGATTGAAGATGGATTTATTCTTGTTTATGGTGGTATTGAAGAAAACTGTACATTCAGAGCATTGCTGGATGCAAAGAAGGATCAGCTTCAGGATCAGGTGAATCGGATTTTATTTATGTGAGAGCAGATTCGCCATGAAGGAGGGTTATAATGTCTAAAACACAATATACCTATGCGGTTGCGCGAATTCGTGCTTTGGAAGTTTCTCTGTTTTCAGCATCAGTGATTGAGCAGCTGCTCGCCTGCAGAGATTATGACAGTTGTCTGAGATTTTTGCAGGAGAAAGGATGGGGCGGTGATGCGGCACCGGATGCAGACAGGATTCTGGCAAGAGAGGAACAAAAGATCTGGGAGACTGTGCGAGAGATGCACGTTGATCTGTCTGTTTTCAATGTATTATATTATCCGAACTGGTTTCACAATCTGAAAGCGGCAGTCAAAGCTGTGTGTACAGGCAGAGAGAATGGAAACATATTCTATAAAGAGACACCTGTTTCCGGCGACGAGATGATGCGTATCATTAAGGAACGAGACTACAGAGCCTTGCCGGTGAATATGCAGAAGGCAGCGGAGGAAGCTGTGGAGACATTGCTTCATTCCGGCGACGGACAGTTATGTGATATTATTATTGACCGTGCATGCATGGAGGCTATAAGAGAAGCCGGACGTCTGGCAGAGGATTCTGTTATTAAAGATTATGCAGAGGAAACGGTGGCTATTACGAATATAAAGATTGGAATCCGGGCAGCCAGAACGGCAAAGTCATTGGAATTCATGAAGCGAGCCATGACACCGTGTGAAAGAATTAATGTGGATCGTCTGGCACAGGCTGCACTTAGCGGTGAAGATACATTTATAGAGTATTTGAGCGGAAACGGATACAGTGAAGCTGCAGAGGCACTGAAGGAGTCTCTTTCGGCCTTTGAGCGATGGTGCGATAACCGTATTATAGAAATAATTAAACCGCAGAAGATGAATCCATTTTCTGTGGGACCGCTGGTGGCTTATGTCATCGCGAGGGAAAATGAAATTAAGACAGTAAGAATCATTCTGACATGCAGACAGAATGGGCTGTCGACAGAAGCTATTCGGGAAAGGATAAGGGAGATGTATGTATAAGATTGCAGTAATGGGTGCATATGACAGCATATATGGTTTTGCGGCACTGGGTCTGGATACATTTCCGGTATCTGATGCCAAAGAAGGCGAGAATATTTTGAGGTCACTGGCTTCCGAAGGATATGCGGTGATCTATATTACAGAAGCTTTAGCTGCCGGACTGGCACATGAAATAAAGAAATATCAGGAGCAGGTCATCCCGGTCATCATTCAGATACCCGGTGTATCTGATAATACCGGCGCAGGTGTTGCGGGCGTGAAGAAATCGGTTGAACAGGCCGTTGGCTCAGATATTATTTTCGGTGGTAATGATTAGAAAGTGGGTGAATCTGTTCAATGAGTAAAGGTGTAATAAAGAAAGTTGCAGGACCACTGGTCATCGCTGAAGGTATGCGGGATGCTAATATGTTTGACGTCGTACGCGTAAGCCGTCAGCGACTGATCGGTGAGATTATTGAGATGCATGGGGACGAAGCTTCAATTCAGGTATATGAGGAGACATCCGGTCTTGGACCGGGAGAACCGGTAGAATCAACAGAGATGCCGTTGTCTGTAGAATTGGGACCGGGATTGATCGCCAGTATGTATGATGGTATTCAGCGTCCTCTTGACGATATTATGGAAATATGTGGAAGTAATTTAAAACGCGGTGTGGAAGTTACTTCATTAAAACGGCATTTGAAATGGGAATTTGTACCGACAGCCAAAGCGGGAGACGAAGTTGAGGCGGGCGATATCATTGGTACAGTTCAGGAAACGGCTGTTGTAGAACACCGGATCATGATCCCTTATGGAATCAAGGGTGTATTAAAAGAAATCCGTGAAGGAAGTTTTTCTGTAGATGAGGTTGTGGCAGTTGTCACAACGGACAAAGGTGACAGGGATATCACATTGATGCAGAGATGGCCGGTAAGAAAGGGCCGTCCGTATAAAAAGAAACTCCCGCCGTCAATGCCGTTGATCACCGGACAGCGTGTCGTTGATACATTTTTCCCAATCGCCAAAGGCGGGGTAGCTGCAGTTCCGGGACCGTTTGGAAGCGGTAAGACAGTCATTCAGCATCAGCTTGCAAAATGGGCAGAAGCGGATATTGTTGTTTACATTGGCTGTGGTGAACGAGGCAATGAGATGACGGACGTTTTGAATGAGTTCCCTGAATTAAAGGATCCAAAAACAGGAAAATCTCTGATGGAGAGAACTGTGCTGATTGCCAATACGTCCGATATGCCGGTAGCAGCCCGTGAAGCTTCTATTTATACCGGTATCACGATTGCAGAATATTTCCGTGATATGGGATATTCGGTTGCGTTGATGGCAGATTCAACATCTCGTTGGGCGGAAGCACTTCGAGAAATGTCCGGACGTCTCGAAGAGATGCCGGGTGAAGAAGGTTATCCGGCCTATTTGGGATCGCGTCTGGCTCAGTTTTATGAACGTGCAGGTCATGTAATTAATCTTGGTAAGGATGGCAGAGAAGGTGCTCTCTCAGTTATCGGCGCTGTATCACCTCCGGGTGGAGATATTTCCGAACCGGTATCTCAGGCAACACTTCGTATTGTAAAAGTGTTCTGGGGACTGGATTCAGCTCTGGCCTATAAACGTCATTTCCCGGCAATTAACTGGCTGACAAGTTATTCTCTTTATCTGGATAATATTTCCGGATGGTTTGATAAGAATGTATCGGAAGAATGGATGATAGATCGTCAGAAGATGATGCGTCTCCTTCAGGAAGAGGCTGAACTGAATGAAATCGTACAGATGGTTGGTATGGATGCACTTTCAGCACCGGACCGTTTAAAGATGGAAGCAGCCAGATCTATTCGTGAAGACTTCCTTCATCAGAACTCTTTCCATGATGTGGATACTTATACGTCACTTAAAAAGCAGCTTTTGATGATGAAGCTTGTTCTTGCTTACTATGAACAGTCGATGGAAGCACTGAAAGGCGGAGCGGATGTTCAGGGCTTGATTAAAATGCCTGTCAGAGAACAGATTGGTCGTTATAAATATGTCGTAGAAGCCAAACTGGATGAAGAGTACGAACATATTATGGAAACTTTAAATACTCAGATCGAAGAAGTAAGCGGAAGGGAGGACTTCTAAATGCCAAAAGAATATCGTACGATACAGGAAGTAGCCGGACCTTTGATGCTTGTTCAGGGAGTAGAAGGTGTCACTTACGATGAATTGGGAGAAATTGAACTGGCCAGCGGTGAGGTTCGCCGTTGCAAGGTATTGGAAGTAAATGGAACAGATGCGCTTGTACAGCTTTTTGAAAGCTCTACGGGTATCAATCTTTCGAACAGTAAAGTTCGTTTTCTTGGAAGAAGTATGGAGCTTGCAGTATCGGAAGACATGCTCGGACGTGTATTTGACGGTATGGGACGTCCGATGGATGATGGTCCGGAGATTTTACCGGATCAGAGAATGGATATTAATGGTCTTCCGATGAATCCGGTAGCCAGAGCATATCCAAATGAATTTATTCAGACGGGTGTGTCTGCAATTGACGGCCTGAATACGCTGGTACGTGGTCAGAAGCTTCCGATTTTCTCAGCTTCCGGTCTTCCTCATGCCCAGCTTGCGGCTCAGCTTGCAAGACAGGCAAAGGTTCGCGGAAAAGATGAAAAATTTGCCGTTGTATTTGCGGCAATGGGGATAACTTTTGAAGAATCCAATTATTTTGTGGATAGTTTCAAGGAAACCGGTGCGATCGACCGTACAGTTTTGTTTGTTAATCTTGCCAATGACCCTGCCGTTGAACGTATTGCTACACCGCGTATGGCCCTGACAGCAGCAGAATATCTGGCATTTGAAAAAGATATGCATGTGCTTGTTATTCTCACCGATATTACAAACTATGCGGATGCACTTCGTGAAATTTCAGCAGCCAGAAAGGAAGTTCCGGGACGCCGCGGTTATCCGGGGTATATGTATACGGACTTAGCCAGCATGTATGAACGTGCAGGACGTCAAAGAGGCAAAGAAGGTTCAATTACCATGATTCCGATTCTGACGATGCCTGAAGATGATAAGACCCATCCGATCCCGGACTTGACCGGATATATTACAGAGGGACAGATCATCCTGAGCCGTGAATTGTTCAGAAAAGGTGTGAATCCGCCAATCGATGTTCTTCCGTCCTTGTCTCGTTTAAAGGATAAAGGTATTGGCGAAGGAAAAACCCGTGCAGATCATTCGAATACGATGAATCAGTTGTTTGCCGCATATGCACGCGGAAAAGATGCGAAAGAATTGATGACGATTCTTGGAGAGGCAGCCCTGTCGGATATCGACCTCATCTATGCGAAATTTGCAGAAGAATTTGAAAAGGAATATGTATCTCAGGGATTTTCCACAGATCGTGATATCGAAGAGACGTTAAATATCGGATGGAAATTGTTATCTATCCTTCCTAGAAGTGAACTGAAACGTATTGATGATGTTTATCTGGATAAGTATTACGGAAAATTTTAGGACCGTGTCAGGAAGAGGTGATGAAAGGTGGCATCTTCACAGGTAAATCCAACCCGAATGGAGTTGAGCCGTCAGAAGAAAAAACTGCTCACAGCGACAAAAGGTCACAAGCTTCTGAAAGATAAGCGGGATGAACTGATGCGCCAGTTCCTTGAACTGGTTCGTGTCAATATGGACCTTCGCCTGAAGGTTGAGGCGGGGATACAGTCAGCTAATCAAAATTTTGTTATTGCGAAAGCCAGCATGTCGGAAGAGATACTTCATACAGCATTGATGGCACCGAAACAGAATGTGTATCTTGATGTTGAGAAGAAGAATGTTATGAGTGTCGATATTCCGGTACTGAATTATAAGACGCGTACATCGGATGAAAATGATATCTATTCCTATGGTTTTGCTTATACTTCCTGTGACCTGGATGATGCGGTCAAATCTTTGGCGGATATTCTTCCGGATATGCTTAAACTGGCTGAAACGGAAAAAGCCTGTCAGCTTATGGCTGCGGAAATTGAAAAGACCCGTCGGCGCGTAAATGCACTTGAGCATGTGATCATACCTCAGGCTCAGGCAAATATTAAATATATTACCATGAAGCTTGATGAGAATGAACGTTCTACCCAGATTCGTCTGATGAAAGTAAAAGATATGATGCTTGAAGAAGCACATCATTATAAGCAAAAACAGGCTCAGGCACTTTTGGACGCTGAGGCAGAATAAAATAAGAGGATGTATAGACTTAAAAGAGGATATACATCCTTCTTTTGCATTATAAAAGTTGACATTAGAATTAAAAAGGGCTAGAATAGAAAGAACAATTAGGCGCAGGAGGATGACGATGCTTAAACAGGTTTCAGTATATGCAGAAAATAAAAAAGGGACGATGCAGAAGATTACAGGCATTTTGCTTGATGAGAATATCAATATCCTTGGTTCTGTAACTAATGACAGCGCAGAGTACGGTATTATTCGTATGGTGGTATCTGATCCGAAGAAAGCAGTAGAGGCATTGGAGAAGGCCGGGTATCTGTGTCGGATGACAGATGTTCTTGGTGTAGAAGTGGAAGATGAGGTAGGGAATCTTCATAAACTGCTTCAGGCACTGGATGAAAGTAATATTGACGTGGATTATATTTATTTATCTTTTAATCGGGATTCGGGAAAACCGATCATGGTAATTCATACAGAAGATGTGATGGAAGTTGAGATGTGTATCGCATCGAAAGGTTTTTCCCTTTTATAGGAGGAGTTTATGATGAAGAATACAACACTTGTCATTATGGCAGCCGGTATCGGCAGCCGTTTTGGCGGAGGAATTAAGCAGTTGGAACCGATGGGGCCAAACGGTGAGATTATTATGGATTATTCCATTTATGATGCAAAAGAGGCAGGATTTAATAAAGTCGTATGTATCATTCGTAAAGATATCGAAGAAGATTTTCGCGAGATTATCGGGAAGAGAATTGAGAAAGTCATTGATGTGGAATACGTATTTCAGTCTCTGGACGATCTTCCTGAAGGCTTTAAGGCACCTGCCGAACGCAAGAAACCATGGGGAACAGGTCAGGCAGTTCTTTGCTGTAAAGGTGTTGTCAATGAACCTTTCGCAGTGATCAATGCAGATGATTACTATGGAAAAGAGGCCTTTAAAAAAGTGCATGACTATCTTGTCGGAGAAGGAACATCGGACAAGAAGTATGATATGTGCATGGCAGGATTTATTTTGAAGAACACATTAAGTGAAAACGGCGGTGTAACCCGCGGTGTATGTGTTGTAGATGAGAATGATTATCTTGCAAAAGTCGTGGAGACCGGCGGTCTTTGCATGACAGAAGATGGTAAGATTGCACATGAAGATAATGGAACAGATATGGAGATTACACCGGAACAGCACGTTTCCATGAATATGTGGGGATTTACACCGGACTTTTTAGATGAACTTGAAGTTGGATTTAAGGAATTTCTTCAGGAGATCCCGGAGGGAGAAGTTAAAAGAGAATATCTTCTTCCATCCATTGTTGATCAGTTGATTCAGTCTGGTGATGCCTCTGTTAAGGTGCTTGAGACAAAAGATAAATGGTTTGGTGTAACTTATAAAGAAGATAAAGAAAGTGTTGTTTTATCCTTTAAGAAGTTGATTGCAGATGGCGTGTATCCGGAGAATCTTTGGGGATAAACTAAAGAAAGGTTGTGGATTGAATGAATCCTTCAGCGATTATGAAGCTGATGAATGCAAAGAATAAGTTTGTATCAGGCCATCCGAAGTTTAGTGCTTTTTTAAAAGATATTTTTTCCAGAGGGCTGCCTGTAGGAACGATCATCGAGATTACAGTCACCTATCCGGGACAAGAACCGATTACTGCGAATATGCGGGTGAATCAGGAAGATCTTGATCTGCTTCAGGGACTTTCGGATTTAACAAAATAAGAAGAAAGACAGAAGGCATTTGAATTCGGGTTCAAATGCCTTTTCCATAAATTTCTTTAACAATATTTTTTTGCTTTCTGGAAGACCTCCTGCCAGTTAATCAGATGGAACCAGTTTGTAACATAATCTTTTCGAAGATTTTTGTATTTCAGGTAATAGGCGTGTTCCCACACATCTACGCAGAGAAGAGGGATGTTGCCGTTGGAGATGGGATTATTTTGATTTGGAGTATTTAGTATTTCAAGCTGGTGATCAGGATTGATGACCAGCCATGCATAACCGGAACCGAACTGGGATAAAGCGTGATCACTCATACTTTTAACAAAATTTTCATAGGAACCAAAAGCTTTTTGCAGATAAGGTTCCATCGGGTTTTCGTTGACCGGGGTATGCATGGTTTCAAAGAAGAGATGATGGTTGTAAACGCCGCCGGCATTATTCATAACAGGCTGGCGCAGTTCTTCCGGGAGCTCATCCAGGCGTGTCAGCAGTTCTTCAAGGGTCCAGCTCTGGTATAAAGGCTGATCTTTTAACAGTGTATTCAGGTTATCAACATAGGTTTTTAAATGTTTGTCGTGGTGATAGTGGAGTGTTTCGACATCCATATAGGGTTCCAGAGCATCGTAATCGTAAGGTAAAGGCATTAAATCAAAAGGGTACGTCTGCTTCATACAATGAATCCTCCTGTTTTTGATATGATGTCAGAGTAAAATAGATTGACTCCAACATCATTAATATATGTATATATATGGAAAGTATACATCCAGGGAGATTCTTGATTTTTTCGGAGGATTTGGTGTAACAGGAATATAACGTCTTAGGATGGGAAACTTAAGATTTTTATTGGATTTTTATAAATGGGACTTAGGGGTATGAAAGATAATTTTGGGAGAAATATAGATTATATGCGGGTTTCGATAACGGATCGATGTAATCTCAGATGCCGTTATTGTATGCCGGAGGGAGCCAGATGGGTTCCTATGAGTGAGATACTCACATATGAACAGATTATTGAAATCTGTACGGAAGCGGCTGCATTGGGGATTCGTAAGCTTAAAGTTACGGGAGGAGAACCTCTTGTGCGGCGGGGATGTCCGGAATTGATTCGCCGTTTGAAGGAGATTCCGGGAATACAGCAGGTGACGATGACAACAAATGGCGTTCTGCTGTCTCAGTACATGGATGAATTATTAAGAAACGGTCTGGACGGAGTGAATATCAGTCTGGATACGTTGGACAGGGAACGTTATGCCTGGATAACCGGCAGTGACAGTCTGGATGAAGTGCTTGATTCTATTATGAGAGCTTTGAAGTCTGGGATTAAGGTGAAGATTAACAGCGTTCTGTTTGGCGATGAAGCTTCGGATGAATGGAAATCGCTTGTGCTGATGGCAAAAGAACGAAATATTGATGTGCGTTTTATTGAACTGATGCCTATCGGATATGGTAAAACATTTGAACCGATATCGAATAGCCGGTTGATGACGATGATACGACAACTCTATCCGGGAATAGAGACAGACGAATCGGTTCATGGAAACGGTCCGGCGGTCTATTACAAAATACCGGGTTTCAAAGGAAGCATCGGTTTTATAAGTCCGATCCACGGAAAGTTTTGTCATCAGTGTAATCGGCTTCGTCTTACGTCTAAGGGAATACTGAAACCTTGTCTTTGTTATGGTGAAGGGATTGACCTGAAATCTGTTTTCGAGAGAAAGGGCGAGAAAAAAGACGATATAAGGCGTGCAATACGGCAGGGAATTGAGATGAAGCCGGAAGGACATTGTTTTGAGAAAAAAGAAAGTATTACAGAAAATAAAAATATGATTCAGATCGGGGGATAAATATTATGGGGAAGATTAAAGCTATTTGTATAAGTGAAAAACGGGGAACACGCAAGAAAGTGGTAGAAAAGGCAAAATTAGTCGAAAACTGGGGAATAGAAACAGATGCCCATGGAGGGACATGGCATCGCCAGGTAAGCCTTCTCGGATGGGAAGATATTGAAGCTTTTAAAGCCCGGGGAGCTAAAGTGGACTTTGGAGACTTTGGAGAAAATCTGGTTGTAGAGGGACTTGATCTTCAGAATATTCTGGTTGGCAGTCGTTTTCACATCGGAGAGGCCCTGCTTGAGTTGACTCAGATTGGAAAAGCGTGTCATACCCATTGTGAAATTTATAAGTCCATGGGCGAGTGTATTATGCCAAAGGCAGGTGTTTTTGCGCGCGTTCTTAAGGGCGGATGGATTCATCCGGGAGACGAGATCATACTTGAACCGCTCA
>JAEDDO010000147.1 GCA_016298055.1 Frisingicoccus sp. | reverse complement strand
CAGAGAAAGCCGGAGTGTCATTACAGATGGCGAGGCGGGAACCGAAGGTGTGGCTGTTTTTGCTGATATGCAGGGATCCCGGTATGGAGCGGTAGATGTGCAGCATGAAAATTATGAGAGCCAGACCGTGATGGATGTGAATCTGTCCGGAGGAGAGAATATTATTCGCTGCCTTAAGGAAAAGGAAGAGAATCAGTGTTATGTCCGTTGTGCAGATATGGGTGGAGCAGATTTATTGTATGGCGATGTCTCTATTGCTTTGATGAAAAGTGGTACGGAAGATCTGAATCTTTCATTTTTGATTTCTTCTACGGGAGATGCAAAACTTCCGGAGCAGCTGGAGCTTCGCGCAAAAAATGGAGAGGATGACCGCCTGGTAACCGCTTTGTCAAAAACATCCAGTATTTATTCCGGTGCAGATACGGCGGCATATGCATTATCGGCGGATTGGATTCAGGCGGAAGGACTTTTGAAGAATGGTGACAAATTGTATGTGAAGATGGGCAGTGATACGGAAGAAACAGAAACGGATGAAGATGGCTGGGAATGGAAAAGTGAGAAAAAACTGAATGTAAAGGTTGAAGATGCCAAAGTTACTACGCCTACCTGGACAAATACTCCATTTGGTTTTTTTAACGGACTGGCTTCCTTTAAACTTCCGGATTATATACCGGGGGCAGGAGGCGGAAAAGTCGGTGTCGACCTGTTTAAAACCAATGTTTCTGCAGCTGTATTGCCGGACGGTTCCTTCTTTGTATCCTACGGGGAGAATCTGATTGATCCGAAAGAGATGAAGGAAATCATGAATCAGAGCTGGATACCGAGACAGTCCGAACGTGTCAAAGGTGTTTTTGATAAAATAAGGAGCAATATACGCAGCAAGATCGATGCATTTCAACAGGGAAAAAGTATTTTCAGCGGACAAGGTTTTTCTGTTGCTCCGGATGTATCCTACAGCTTTACATTTCAGCTGATCGGCGGATGCGTCGGACGATATGATTTTGATACAGGGGTTCTGAAGGGGGATTTTACTGTAGCTTTATCCGTTAAAGGGGCATTTGGGCTGACAATTTATATCATTACTCCGGTTGGACCTTTTTATGGGGGAGCGCAGGCATCCTTTGGCGGCACGGCAGCGGGCAGCATCGGTCTGACAGTGAATCCTACCGGAAAGGATACGGATATTTTTGATAATATCAGTGTTACCCCTCCTGGATCACAAGCCGGTCTGACTTTTGATCTGATCGGAACCATCGGCGGATATGTGGGTGCCGGAATTCATGAGCTGGCCTGTGCCCAGATTGATGGCAGCGTGTACATGGATGCCTCGGTTCGTTATAAAAAAGATTCCGGGACAGACATTCCTCTGGAAGAAAAGAAGATTCCCCATATTTACATAACAGGCGGATATGAAGTGGATATATCTGCGACTGTGCTCTTTTTTAAGTATCATAAAAAAATTGAATCTCTCAGTGACCGGGGAGTTTTCTATGACAGTTGGGATGAAAATGATGCGGCCAATGGATACTCAGATGATGAATTACAGGAAACAGCAGTACCAATATCTGTGGATATGGATCATGCACAAAGTGAACTGACCTGTGTGGACGATTTTTCTTATACGATCAATTCCGGAATGGCGGTAAACGATGTGAATGGCCAGGATATTACGCGGATTGACAGCCTGACATTGGCAGACAATAAGGCGTGTTTTGTGAAAACAAGCAATCAGACGGCTTTGTTCCGTATCATGGCCATTGACGGTATTCCGCGTCTTGTATATCAGATTCAGGATCAGGCATCCGGACAGCTGGAAAATACAGTGCATCTGGTAGAAACGCCGACTAAGGGAAAGGCCGTTTATGCATATGACGTGAGAGCAAATCAGACAGATTACGGCAACAGTCAATATGAAGACAATGTGTATTTATGCGTGATTGGGGGAGAATTTATAGAAGATGACACGCCGGAAGAGCGTGCCATGAAGACGAATGTCAGTGCAATGACAATAAATTTGAGCTCGGGTGAGGTGCGGCAGAGTGTGGCTGTTCGTGACGGGGACGATATGCAGCATCTGGATGCTCAGGCAGCCGGATCCGGGGATACGTGTGCAGTGGCCTGGAGAGAGTCTGCTTCTTATTTGTCTTCGGATCGGAAGCCGGCAAATGCCTACATTTATTCTCCGTGGATAAAAGATGATACAAAAATAAAAAGTCACGGAAGGATGCGTCAGTTGTTGACAACCGGAGTTCTGAAGGAGGGTGAGAGTGCCTTTTTCAAAGGATGGCGGGATGGAACATATGTCCGTTATTATGGAATTGACGGCTATGGAGAGTATGTGGAAGACGATGTTATGATGATCGAAAATCCTAACGGAGAATATACAGACATACCTCCGATCAGCGATTTTGTCTATGCAAATGGCAAGTGTTACGGAATTGTGGGCGGCATCCTCTGTTACATGGAACGAAAAAAGAGTGAATCGGGCAGTTGGCTGGAATGGAAACGCATATCTGCGGACAGGGAAGGAAATCCGGTAACCTGGCCGGATGATGATAATGCAAGTTACAGATTTGTCTATGATAATTCTGCAGGTCTGTCTGTTGCATCGCTGGCAAAACACTACAAGGAAGATAATACATTGGATTACAGTTTGCTGACAGTTTACAAAGTCGGTTCCTATTCGGATGAAACAGCCATCTGTGGTGCACAGGAAATTGAATTGGAAGGTGTCAACGCAGGTAATTATACAATTGCAAGACAAGATGAAGGCGGATACCAGCTTGTTTATTCGGATGGCCGTGAAGTGAAGGAGAGCGGCAATGAAGTGTCCGACACGGTACAGCTTTTTATGTGGAAACAGAATCAGGAGCGAAAGCTGGAAGCGGTGGATTTCAGTCTGGACAGTCCGGCTATACGCCGTACTCAGAAATCGCTTGGAGCAACAATTTTTATAAAAAATACAGGATGCCAATATGAGGATATTGTGAAATTTAAAATTACGGACAAAGACGGAAACGTACTGCAGCTTCTGGATTCAGAGGGCAATCCGCAGAGTCAGGAGGATGACGGAAGTTATGGTTACTGGTCGGATATATATCCGGGTGAAACCGAGAGTTTCCGAGTGACGATTCAGCCAAATCCATCCTGGGAATCAGGTGCACAGGAACTGAATGTCTGCGTGACTTATCCGGTTACAAATGCATTGATTGATTTGACGGTATCCTATGACATGCCGAGTATATATATGAACGGATATCAGACCACCCTAAACGGGAAGAATACGGCATTTTTGAATCTGAAAAATCATTCGATAGTTCCGGCAGAAAATCTTTCTCTTGTACTCACAGGGAATTTTCAAAAAAATAATGACAATTCGGCCAATGATGGTGTGCTGATGGAAATACCTCTGGATATCGGAAGCCTTTCGGACACAAGAGAAAATGTTTCAGATCTTGGACAGAATTATTGTCTTCGTCTGGATCTGGAAGATATATGGAATCAGTATAAAGACAGTGATCGTCTTCTTTACGGAATTACAGTCAGTCTTTTGACTGAAGGAGACGATGAAAACAGCGTGACGGAAGAGCTGTATTTTGATAATCCCTATCTTCCGGCACTTTACATGATTCATGCCGTGGCCAATGATCCTACTTTTGGTACAATAGATGGGGGCGGTGCCTATCAGTTCGGTGAGACGGCAACTCTGACTGCATTTCCGGAAAATGGATATCGTTTTGTCTGCTGGCAGGATGAAAGTGGTGAAGAGGTTTCAACGGATGAATCCTATTCTATAGATGTGGAAGACCAGTCCAGAGAACTTATGGCAGTATTCGAGCCGGATGGCTCTGTACACAGTCTTGTCGTCAATGCAGGTCCGAATCCACTGGTTGAGACAGGAGAACCGGGTGGAGCTGTGTATGTGGATGGCTGTGAGCGCACTGTATTTGACGGAAAAAATACAATCTATCGGGTCAATGACCAGGATACAGTCACTTTGACTGCCAAAGTAACAGGCGAAGGTCTTTGTTTCGGGGGATGGATTGACGATTCGGGTGAACTGGTCAGCGAAGAACGGATTATGAGTGTTACTGTGACAGAGGATATGGAATTTACGGCAGTATTTGAAGAAATGCCGGATCCGGATTTGGATGAACCAGTAGAACCGGAAAGTGATGAAACCACAAGTGATCATCCTGAAGGCGATTATCCGGAAAGCAATCATCCAGAAAGTAATCACCCGGAAAGTAATCATCCTGGAACAGGAAGCAATGAATCCGGACAGAATAATTTAAAGACAGCCTCAAACGCGAAGACCGGTGATAAAGCACCGCTTATGGTCATGTTTTTCCTGATGATCGCGGGAGCAGGAATCTGTATCATTTTTTTAGGTAAGAAGCTGCTTTACAAAGATGACCATAAGATTTAACATGTGAATGATAGTTCAATCTTTTTACACATGGTATAATCAAGATGAAGAATAATGGGTAAAGGAGAAGCCTATGGAAGAAGAGATAGGCAATTAGAAGTATGATTAATTTTAATGAGAAAAAAGGTTTTATTTGCGATATGGACGGCGTCATTTAT
>JAEDDO010000021.1 GCA_016298055.1 Frisingicoccus sp. | reverse complement strand
AAAGTCTTCTCTGACAGCTTCGTGCAGCTCCATGTAGACCCGTTTGACTTCCGGAAAACCGGATAATATTTTACTGCGGCTCATAAGAGCGTTGCCGGTAATCATAACATAAAGCGGCGGTATATCTTCCACCGGATCCGACGGTGACGCACAACTTTTTACCGGACAGACCGGCTTATCTTCATATTTTCTGAAAAACTGTTCCAGAAAACGCTTTTCCAGACGTGAAAGAGCCTCTCTGCGCAGTTCATTTAACTGGCTGTTCGGAATATAACAGAGGCCGTCGGTCTCCACATGAAAATCGTCAAATACAAAAGGTGTGTTCCCGGTCTTTAGCATCGGCTTTTTCAGCTGTTCCTCCGTCATCGGCTGATTTTTGGCAGCTTCTGCCCCGGGTCCTTTTAGTTCTATAGAGATGTTATTCCACTGAAGCCTCAGAATAACAGGCATATCTTTCATAACTCTTAAGAAACCTGAAATTTTTTCTTTCAGTTCTTTTCCGATATATTCCTTTTCAAGTGATTCGATCAAAGAAGCATTGCGTACTCTGTAAAGAGATGTTCCCGGACTTATTTTCACATTTTTCGGCGGTTTAAGAGTCGATTTAATTTCATGCTTAGAAGATATGGTCCACTGGGAAAGGACGCTACCGTCTTTTCTGCGCACCTCCACAACATCTCCCGGATTTAAGGTGGTCGATGCCTGAAGGCTGCCTTTTTTATCTGTTTTTCCGGCTGGAACACCCAGATGATTCGGCCGTTCTGTAAAAATCATGTGCTCACTGTTATATTGATGAAAATAACCGCCGGAAAAGCCGCCCCGGTTATATAAATCCATAAGCCGTTCCACATCTTTCGGGTCAATATGAAACTTTTCTCTTCCATAAGTCAGATATTGATCTGTATAGTGCCGGTAGAGCCATGCGGTGAGTGCCGCATATTCCGGTTTTTTCATGCGGCCTTCAATCTTAAAAGAATTCACGCCACAGTCGGCCAGATCCGGAATATCATTCAATGTGCATATATCTTTCGGGCTGAGAAGATAGCTGTTTTGCTTATAGCCTTCCGCCTGATAAGGAAGACGGCAGGGCTGGGCACAGCGGCCCCGGTTTCCGCTTCGTCCTCCAATAAAACTGCTCATCAGGCACTGCCCGGAATAACAGTAACAGAGAGCCCCCTGAACGAACACTTCCATCTCCATAGAGGTAGTGCTGCGTATATTTTGAAGTTCTTCAAGAGAAAGCTCTCTGGATAAAACAATACGTTCCAGTCCCTGTTTTTCCAGCCATCGGGTCATGCTATTTCCGGTGATCGTCATCTGAGTGCTTGCATGGATGGGAAGCCCGGGAAACCTGTCCTTTAACATGGAAAGAAGTCCTGTATCCTGGACAAGAATAGCGTCCAGCCCCTGTTCATAGTAAGGTTTCAAAAAACGACAGGCCTCCTCTTCTAATTCTTTTTCCTTAAAAAGCGTATTCATTGTCAAATAGATTTTTTTGTGATGCAGGTGGGCATAATCGATGGCCCGCTTCAATTCTTCCTCGTCCGGATTATTTGCAAAAGCACGGGCTCCAAAACGGCTGCCTCCCATATAAACAGCATCGGCACCGGCATAAAAGGCCGCTTTCATGCTGTCGATCGATCCTGCCGGTGCCAGTATCTCTATTTCCTGTTTTTGATTTGAAATCATGATTGTCTCTCCTGTTTCAACCTTTGAAAAACCAGAAAGACGGGAAATTCAATATTTCCCGTCTGACAGTCCCCTTATTGTTCCTGATAAGATTTCGCTTCCAGTTTTACGATCTGTTTCTGTAATTCATTGATTTCGTTTTTAAGTTCCTCGATTGTCTGTTCGGCTTCCTCTAAATGAATCTGGGAGCTGATCAGTTCATGTTTCAGATCGTATTCAATCTTATCTTTTTCTTCAATATCTGTTTCAAGCAGTTCAATCTGCCTTTTTGCCTTATAATAATCATCTGCCATATTTAATTCCAGCAGTGTCTTCTGCATATCAACGCTTAATCGCCGATAATTCGAAATCTGATCCATCTCATCCATCTTATTATTTATGTATAAGGCAATTTTCTGCAAATATTCTTCACTTTCATAGCCACTCAGCGTATAAACTTTTCCGCCGATCACAACTTGTATATCTTTTTTGGCAGCCATTATGTTCCCTCCAGTCTAAAACTGCTGTTTTTATTATAATCTGTCTTCTGTGCAAAAACAAGACTAAATATTTTCTCTGTCAACACTTTTCGTCAAAAGGAATTCCAAGATGACGGTAGGCAGCCGGAGTGACGATACGTCCCCTTGGAGTTCTTTGAAGGAACCCATTCTGTAAAAGGTAAGGTTCATAGACATCTTCAAGTGTACCCGAATCTTCTCCGATCGAAGCTGCCAGTGTGTCCAGTCCTACGGGACCGCCTCCGAATTTTTCAATCATCGTCCAGAGAACATTCCGGTCCACCGCATCCAGACCATATCGGTCCACATCCAGTATATCCAGAACTTCTCTGGCAATACTTTCTGTCACCTTGCCGTCATATTTTACCTGGGCATAATCCCGCACACGTTTTAACAGACGATTGGCAAGTCGAGGTGTTCCCCTTGAACGGCGGGCAAGCTCCATGGCACCCGCACTGTCCATCTCCATATGTAAGACAGAAGCCGAACGGAGAATGATCTCTTTCAGATCTTCCGGAGAATAAAATTCCAGACGTTCGATCACACCGAACCGGTCACGAAGAGGTGCGGAAAGCATGCCGGCCCGGGTCGTTGCACCGATCAGGGTGAACTGGGGAAGATCCAGACGGATGGAACGGGCCGTAGCCCCTTTACCGATCATAATATCAATGGCAAAATCTTCCATAGCCGGATAAAGTACTTCTTCTACCTGACGATTCAGCCGGTGAATCTCATCAATGAATAAAATATCACCCTGATTGAGTCCATTTAATATGGCGGCAATCTCACCGGGACGTTCAATGGCAGGACCGGATGTGATCTTCATATGAACGCCCATCTCTTTTGCGATAATTCCGGCGAGGGTCGTCTTTCCAAGACCGGGAGGGCCATAAAAAAGAACATGATCCAATGCCTCGTCTCTCTGTTTTGCAGCCTGAATATAAATCTCAAGCACATCCTTGATTTTTTGCTGCCCGATATAATCTTTTAATCGTTCCGGACGGAGACGGTTATCCGTTTTTATATCTTCTTCTATAAATTCTGTTGTAATAATTCTTTTATTCATTCTACATTGCCCCTAAAATGTCAGCATCTTTTTTAACGCAAGCTTCAATATGGTCTCGCTGTCCATATCCGGTGTCAGTGTGATCTTCTTGAGTGCCGCAAAGGCCTCACTTTCTGAATAGCCGAGAGATACGAGTGCCATAACAGCCTCTTTGCCCGCATCCTGATCATAATCAGAGCCATTCAGATCTGCCGGGATATCATCCTCAAAAACATCTTCGATCTTCATCTTGTCTTTTAGTTCAATGATTAGTTTCTGCGCCGTCTTCGGACCGATACCCGGCGATTTGGAAATGGTTTTTGAATCGCCGGAAAGGACTGCGAGACGGAACTGATTTGGTGCGATGGTCGATAAAATACCGAGTGCGCCCTTCGGACCGATGCCGCTGACACCGATCAGCATCTTAAAAATCTCAAGATCATCCCGTGTTAAAAATCCATAGAGTGCAAGCTGATCTTCACGCACATACATGAACGTATGTATTTTTACTATATTTCCGATGGGAGGCAGCTCATTTAAAACTGACTCGGGTGTATAAATTAAATAGCCGATCCCCTGATTGTCAACAATCACATGATCACTGCCTTTTTCCACAAGATTTCCACGAACAAACCCAATCATGTTACATATCCTTTCTGAGTTTATCTAAACGTTTTTTTACATCATCCAATACCTTTTCATAGCGTACCGATTTAAAGTTCGGATAAGATTTCATGTGATGCAAAAAGGTATGACGGTGTTTCAATCGGTTTTCCTCATAACGGTCAACCAGATATTCCAGTTTTTCTTCAAGTTCCATGCGATACTCATGAATCGTACCTGTCAAAGGCAGATTCCCAAGATGTTCTCTGCGTTCCTCCCACTGCTCTTTCAATCGGGCCAGCATGCGTGCCGGAGGCATGTCTTCAGACAGGAAGTCAATATTATGTACCTCCGCAAACTGGCGGATATCGGAACGTATCGTTTCCATCTTTTCCAGTGTTTTTTTGATGTCCCATGTTGCAAGAACCGTGTGAACAACATCGGATGAAAATACGAATACAAAAAGTGTACCTAAAATATTGCCGATATTTCTTGGAATTTTTTCAATCAACATTAAAACAGCAGGATGAAGGAATTTAACCATCCCTACCGAAAAAAAGCCCCATAAAAGGGATGCTTTCAAACATATTCTTCCCTGGATATTAAATTTTTCTTTGCTGTAATCCCACCATGTGGCTGCAAATAATTTTTCCATGATCCAGGAAGTGAAAAATTCAAGAATTGAAGCCAGAATCATACCGCCTGTAAAGACAGCAAGCAAATGCTCCTGTGCAGGATACAAGAGCAGATATACGCTGAGTGCGCCGCATCCGTAAATCGGTATGTAGGGGCCGAGCAAAAAACCGCGATTGATCCATTTTTTTGCTTTGATTGAACAAAAACAGCTCTCCCATATCCATCCGGCCATACAGTAAATAATAAAAAACCATAAAATATGATAAAAGTCTGTATAAAATGTCATGGTTTCGTGCCTCCGAGTTTTTATTCTACTATACACGATTTTGTTTAAAAAATCAATTTACGAACCCCTTTTTTTCAGTTTATAATTAGAGCGTCAGAAAACATTATAATTTAATTAAGGAGTTTATCCATGAAAATAAATCACTATATATCATCGCTTACTGTACCTGAAGCTATCGACGGGCAAATGATTTTGCTGGATGTTGAAACGACGGGGCTTTCGCCGGAGATGTCTGCTCTTTTTATGATCGGCTGCGGATGGTTTGAAGATCAAAAGCTCCATATGATCCAGTGGCTTGCGGATTCACTGGAACTTTTTGGGGAGCAGGATATTCTGAAAGGTTTTTCACAATGGCTTTTCGATTTTGTAGATTTCGAAAGTTCTCCGGTTCTTATAACCTATAACGGTACAAAATTTGACCTGCCTTTTTTAAGCAGCCGTTATGAACAGTGTGGTCTTTTAAATCCCTTGTCTGCCTTGCAAATTGATCACTGTGACCTTTATAGAAAATATCTGCCTCTGAAAAAAATATGGCCGGTTCCGAATATGAAGCTGAAAACATTGAGCCAATGGATGGGATATAAATTCCCGGCTGCACCGGAAGGCCGTAAGCTTATAAGAACTTATCACGACTATATAAAAACAAAAGACCCAGATATGCTGAATCTTTTGTTTTTACACAATATAAATGATATTGAATCGCTTATGCTTCTTCTGCCGATGCAAGGCTGGCTGAATTTCTTTCACGGTGATTATGAAATCGCAGAAACACTCTGCACAGAACAGCATAAGATCCGGTTTAAGCTGAAATCCTTTTCGCCTCTTAAAAGCTCTTTTGAGTGGGAAGCTTATGATATAAAGCTTAGCGCAGCAGGCCGCTTTGTAAGTCTCCTCGTTCCGGTATATGAAAGGGGACTACGCTACTATTATACGGATTACAGGAATTATGTTTATCTTCCGGCAGAAGATTATGCACTTCCAAAGTCCATGGCAAAATATATGGATCCCAGCTATCAGGAAAAGGCCTGTAAAGAAAACTGTTATACATGGTTTCTGCCCGATGCCCGATTTATGCAGGATAAGGAAAAGCAGAGAGAATATATCCAGATGCTCTTTCGATTATTTGGATTTCTTTGACAGAAAGTTTTTTAAAAAGGATTCCGGATTTAATTTTTCTTTGACATCCTCTGTCACGGCTTCTAATTCCTTTTCTGCTTCTACATCACTGTCATATGCGGTCTCGCAGCGCATACGTCTGTCTTTCAGCTGTTTCAGAATTTTTTTCCGATGTCCGATTTTACGCATCTGGACAAGAAAACTTTCATAGTCTTCGTGAAAGATCCATGGAAGTGAGGAACAGATTTTTTCGTAAAGACGGGCCATGGCCTGACCGCTCCCTTTTCCGCTCAGATTGATATTGCAGCTTTTAAAATCTGTATCAAAAAGAATCATTGCACCCTCGGAAGCATTCTCTTCTTTATGTGTGGTTGTCTGAAAACATCCAACAATCTGATTATTTGAAAAAACACGGGCCCCGAGGCTTCCTTTGACCGGAAGCAAAAGATAGTTTTCGGTCATGACAGCTTTACCCGGCAAGGAAAATAGAACATGCTCGCAAAGTTCATCAAGAAATTCTTCTTCCTCTTCCGGCTCAAGATTTTTAAAAATATGTTTTTCAAAATAAAAGGCCCGAAGAATTTCATAAATGCCGTAAAGTGCGATGACACCGCAGGCGATCAATCCGCATATGTAGGCTGTTTTTGAGGCGGGATCATATTCCTGAATCATCTCCAGAACAATGGACTGAATGATTCCGGTTCCTGTCAGCAAGACGAATGTTCCCAGAACAAGATGTGAAAAATAATTCTTAAGTTTCAGAAGTTTAAATGTATCCATTAACGCATCACTTTCCTATCCAAGAACAAAGTGTGCTTCGCACACTATCGCGTTTAAAAATCAACCACATGCGAAGCACACTTTGCCGCGCCGAGCGATACCGCTATGCGGTAAATACCTCTTAAGCGAGTGCGCATCCCTAGTGGAACGTTATTATTGTATAGGAAAGTTTTTCGAACTTTCCTATACAATAATAAAAGATGCAGGAACATACATATGTATATTCCTGCATCTATATGTCCGATGATTATTCTTCTGTGTTTTCTTCTTTAGCAGGCATCTCCATAGCTTTGATGCTGAGGCTGATCTTTCTGTCTTCCTCGTTGAAATCTACAACTTTAGCTGTGATTGTTTCGCCAACTTTAAGAACATCTGCCGGTTTTTCAACATGTTCTCTGGAAATCTGAGAAACATGAAGTAATGCGTCTACGCCTGGTTCAAGTTCAACAAATGCACCGAAGTCTGTCATTCTTGCAACTTTACCTTCAACAACATTACCTACAGCATATTTTTCAGCTGCTGTTAACCATGGATTCTGATCAGCAAATTTAAGGCTGAGTGCGATCTTTTCACCCTGGATATCTTTGATAAGTACAGTGATGTCATCACCAACTTTTAATAACTTCTTAGGGTTTTCAACACGTCCCCAGGACATTTCGGAGATGTGGAGAAGTCCGTCAGCACCGCCGAGATCGATGAATGCACCGAAATCTGTAACGTTCTTTACTTTACCTTCAACAACATCACCAACGTTGATGCGTTCAAATAATTCTTTCTGTTTCTGAGCTTTTTCAGCTAAGAGAAGCTGTTTTCTGTCACCGATAATACGACGTTTTCTAGGATTGAATTCAGTGATCACAAAGCTGATCTCCTGACCTTCGTATTTTGCAAGATTCTTTTCATAAGTATCGGATACAAGGCTTGCCGGAATAAATACTCTTGCTTCTTCAACAACAACGCTTAAACCACCGTCAAGTACGTTAACAACTTTTGCTGTAAGCACTTCTTTGTTGTTATAAGCATCTTCAAGTCTCTTGTTTCCTTTTTCAGCAAGAAGTCTCTTGTATGTTAATAATACCTGGCCTTCGCCGTCATTAACTTTTAAAACTTTTGCCTGCATTGTGTCGCCTACATTGACTACTGTGGTAAGATCAAGGTTTGCTGTGTTCGAATATTCGTTACGTGTGATAATTCCGTCTGCTTTGTAACCTATATTAAGGATGATTTCATCTTCTTTAACGTCGATAACAGTACCCTCAACGACCTCCCCATTTCTAATTGTCTTTAAAGACGCTTCCAATAATTGTTCAAAACTCATCTCTGACATAGCAGTATGAACCTCCTCGATAATATTATTTGGGGTTGACGCCCCGGCTGTAATACCTACATTCCTTATAGATTCAAAAGCAGTTAAATCTAAATCAACAAGTGTCTGTATATAGTAAGTATTTTCGCATTCTTTTTTACTGATTTCGTATAGCTTCTGGGTGTTCGAACTGTTTTTATCACCAATAACGATCATTGCATCCGCTTTTGATGCAATGGTTCTGGCTTCTTCCTGACGAACAGCCGTAGCATTACAAATCGAGTTTATACAGTTTATATCATAACCCTTTTTGCAAAGAATTTCAACTAATTCTTTAAATTTAATGTAATTAAATGTCGTTTGTGATATTATGCACAATTTTTTATCATTCTGCTGTGAAAAACTGACAGCCTCATCAACTGTATGAATGACGGTCGACGGTGTCAGGCACCATCCCTGAATGCCCTGGACCTCCGGATGCTCCGGATTTCCGATAATGATAATATCCCGTCCTTCTTTTCCCTGCTCTTCCACTATGTTGTGGATCCTCTTTACAAAGGGACATGTGGCATCGACGATGTGAAAGCCTTTGGCTTCGATCGTCTCACAGGTATGACGTGAGACTCCGTGAGAACGGATAATAACGGTTCCCTTTACAAGATGGTCCAGCTCGTCCAGAGAATGGATGACTTTTACGCCTTTTTCCTCCAGATCTTTGACAACTTCATCATTGTGAATGATCGGTCCGTAGGTATAGACCGGTTCAATACCTTCTTTTTCCTTTGTCTGCTCATAGACCATATCGACGGCCCTTCGCACTCCGGGACAAAAGCCTGCACTTTTTGCAAGTATAATTTCCATGTAACAATTTATCCTTTCAATTTCAATGATTCCTGAAATGCATCGACGATCCGGTCCATAACTTCCGGAATGGTCAGTTTTGAACTGTCAATAACAACGGCATCTTTTGCCTGTTTTAAAGGTGCAATGCTCCGGTTCATGTCCTGAGTATCACGGGTACGGATATCTTCTTTGATCTTTTCCATATCCGCATCCTGCCCTTTTTCGATCAGTTCCAGATAACGGCGTTTGGCCCGTTCTTCTACGCTGGCCGTCAGATAAACTTTAACATCTGCATCCGGAAGCACAAAGGTGCCGATATCCCGGCCGTCCATAATGACATCATTCTCCTTTGCCAGATCTCTCTGAAGTTGAAGCAGTTTCTCACGGACCTTTGGATTTGAGGCACTTCTTGAAGCCATATTGCCGACAGCTTCATCTCGGAGGAAAGCTGTAACGTTCTCACCGTTTAAGAGGATCTGCTGTTCCCCGTCGGAGTAAACAATACGTATGGTCATACTCTCCAGAACATTTTCGATACCTTCTTCGTCCTCGGGTTCGATACCGCTGCGGATCAGCGAAAATGCGATTGCCCGATACATGGCACCTGTATCTACATATAAAAAACCAAGATTTCGTGCTGCCGCCCGTGCTATTGTACTTTTCCCGGCACCTGCCGGACCATCAATGGCAATATTAAAGCTCATTTTCAATAACCTCCAACATATTTTTCGCTGCCAGCCAACCTGTTGACCATGCAATCTGTAAATTAAAGCCTCCGGTCAATGCATCCACATCGATAACTTCACCGGCAAAATATAAATTTTTTACAAGTTTTGATTCCATCGTTTTCGGATTGATCTCCTTAACTTTGATTCCGCCTCCGGTCACGATCGATTCATTAAATCCCCGAAATCCCCGAATATGTATATCGAGATGTTTCAGAAGATATCCAAATCGTGCCCGTTCTTCTCTGGATATGAGATTCACCTGCTTAAATGGATCGATTCCGGACAGCCGGATAGCTACCGGAATAAGTTTATTTGGAAGCAATCCGTTCAGACAGTTACGGAACTGTTTATTTTTATTGGCATCAAATATCCGAAGAAGCCGGTCATCCACCTGTTCCGCCGTGAGAGCCGGTTTAAGATCAATAGAAAATATAAGATCTTTATAATCTTTAAGCTTTCCGCAGAAAGCACTGGCACTCAGAACAAGAGGTCCGCTTATTCCAAAATGGGTAAAGAGCATCTCACCGAAATCTTCATAAATCTTTTTTTTGCCCTTTCTGACAACAACAGATACATTTCTTAAAGACAATCCCATTAATTCACGGCACCAGTCCTCTTCGGTCTCCATAGGCACCAGAGAAGGTCTTGGAAGTACTGTAGTGTGTCCAACCGCTTCAGCCATTCGATAACCGTCTTCTGTTGCACCTGTGGAAGGATAGGCACATCCTCCGCAGGCAATAAGTACAGCATCTGCATACTCTTGTTGTCCTCTGACATCTTCAACACCGATACAGCGTCCGTCTTCGACGAGAAGTCTTTTTGCTCTTCGGTTCAATTCAATTTTTACTCCAAGATGTCTGAGCTTATTCTCCAGAACCCGGATGACATCCGATGATTTGTCTGATGCAGGAAAAACCCGGTTTCCCCGTTCAGTCTTCACTTCGAGACCTTCAGACTCAAAAAATTTCATGACATCCTGACTGTTATATTGATAAAAAGCACTGTATAGAAATTTACTGTTGGTCATAACATTCCGAAACAGGTCTTCCGTCTCACAATTATTCGTAAGATTACAGCGGCCTTTTCCTGTTATGAACAGCTTTTTACCCAATTTTTCATTTTTCTCCCAGATGGATACGTCCATCCCTCCGGATGCAGCGATGATGGCACTGTACATTCCCGCAGCACCGCCGCCAATTATAATGCATTTTTTCATATGAATTCCTCGCAGTAAAATATGCTACGCTCTATCATACCACAAAATTAAAAAAAAGAAAACCTGAGGGATTCTGCCTTTTTCACAAAATACCGCAGGTTGCATTGTAATAATTGACGAAGATACATAAACAGGGTCAAAAGCATAAGCTTTTGACCCTTTATTATCATAATTATCTCTTGATGATGAGAGTCTGACCCTGGCCACCACCGATACACAGTGTTGCTAAACCTGTCTTGGAATCTCTCTTGATCATTTCGTGGATTAATGTTACAAGGATTCTTGCACCGGAATCACCGATTGGATGTCCTAATGCAATAGCACCACCGTTAACATTAACTTTATCCATATCAAACTTAAGATCTCTTGCTACAGCGAGAGACTGAGCTGCGAAAGCTTCGTTTGCTTCAACTAAGTCGATATCTTCGATTGTCATACCAGCTTTTGCTAAAGCTTTTGTACAGGAAGCGATCGGTCCAACACCCATGATACTTGGGTCAACACCGCCTGTAGCGTATGCTACAACTTCACATAACCAGTTTAATCCGAGTTCCTGAGCTTTATCTTTGGACATAACAACTAATGCTGCAGCACCATCATTGATACCGGAAGCGTTAGCAGCTGTTACTGTACCGCCTTTTTTGAATGCTGGTTTTAATTTAGCCATTTTTTCGATGGAAGCACCGAATTTTGGATATTCGTCTGTATCAAAGATTACAGGATCGCCTTTTTTCTGTGGAATTTCAACAGGAACGATTTCTTCTTTGAATTTACCTGCTTTGATTGCAGCTTCAGCTTTCTGCTGGCTTGCTACTGCAAATGCATCCTGTTCTTCTCTTGTAATTCCCCACTGTTCTGCTACGTTTTCTGCTGTGATACCCATATGATACTGATTGAAAGCATCCCAGAGACCATCATTAACCATAGCATCGATCATAGTGGAGTTGTTCATTCTTGCTCCCCATCTTGCGGATGGAAGAACATATGGAGCAAGGCTCATATTCTCTGTACCACCTGCTACGATGATATCAGCATCGCCTGCTTTGATTGCCTGAGCTGCCATAGCAACTGTCTTAAGACCGGAACCACATACGATATTGATTGTAACTGCTGTTGTTTCAACAGGAAGACCTGCTTTGATGGATACCTGACGTGCTACGTTCTGTCCAAGACCAGCCTGTAATACGTTACCATAAACAACTTCTTCTACCATCTCAGGAGCAATACCTGCTCTTTTGATTGCTTCTTTAACTGTGATAGCTCCTAAATCTGCTGCGGATACAGATTTTAAAGATCCTCCAAAAGATCCAATAGGTGTTCTACATGCGCTTACGATTACTACTTCTTTCATAACGTCCTTCTCCTTTTAGTTGGTAAATTTACTTTTTTCGTACCACATTCTGACTGGTCAGAAAAGTGATATTTGATAACTTTTTGGAATCAAATAATAACATTTAGTGTTAATATTTTAACCGTTATCCCTCTTATGTTTTATTATGACATAGTTATCAAAAACTGTAAAGTACTATTTGCCTTTTCGTCATATTACACAATTTTATTTTTGGATTTATGTTCAATTTTATTTGTGCGCAAATTATTTGCAAACTCCATTTAAACTTTTTGTTAATTAATTATCGTATGAACAGCAAAAAAAGAGCTGATTCCATGGGGACCAGCTCTTTTTTCTCTATTATTCTATACCGGATAAACTTTATTTTGCATATCCGCTTTATCTTCATCAAAACCACTCTTCTGTGCCTGACGATATTTAAAAAACTCTGTGGCAACCTGAGGGAATAAAGCATAAGACAAGACATCTTCATCCTGACATTTGTATGCTGCCATCTCTTTTTCGAGTGTCTGAAGTTCATTCGGGATCAGATCCGCCGGACGGCAGGTGATCGGTGTTTCATCACCGATGGCCTTTTTCTGTACTTCCGGATTAAAAGGTTTGACTGTCTGACCATATTCGCCTTTTAAAAGGGCTTTGCTTTCCTTTGTGATCATTTTATAGCGTTCACCCATAAGTACATTGAGTACCGCCTGTGTTCCGACGATCTGGCTGGATGGTGTAACAAGCGGCGGTTCTCCAAAGTCTTTGCGGACTCTCGGAATTTCTTCCAGAACTTCATAGTACTTATCTTCCGCATGGGCTTCTTTTAACTGGGATACCAGATTTGAAAGCATGCCTCCCGGAACCTGATACAATAAAGTTTTGATATTGACACCGAGTACCTTTGGGTTCAGAAGTCCGCTCTCAATGGATGTTTCACGGATCGGACGGAAATATTCAGAAATCTCAGAAAGGATTTTCTGATCCAGTCCGGTATCGTAAGGCGTACCCTTGAAAGTTTCCACCATAACCTCTGTGGCCGGCTGACTTGTGCCGAGAGCCAGCGGAGACATGGCTGTATCAATAACATCACATCCGGCTTCAACAGCTTTTAAATAGGTCATAGATGCCACACCGCTTGTATAGTGGGTGTGGAGCTGAATCGGCAGGGATGTGGATTCTTTCAGTGCGGTCACAAGCTCAGTGGCAGCATATGGAACGAGAAGTCCGGCCATATCCTTGATACAGATGGAATCCGCTCCCATATCTTCAATCCGCTTTGCGATATCTTTCCAGTAATCCAGTGTGTAGGCATCGCCCAGTGTATAGGAAAGTGCCACCTGGGCATGTCCCCCCTCTTTTACTGTGGCCTTTACAGATGTTTCCAGATTTCGAAGGTCGTTTAACGCATCAAAAATTCGAATGATATCGATACCGTTCGCAATAGATTTCTGTACAAAATATTCAACTACATCATCCGCATAATGGCGGTAACCGAGAATATTCTGGCCTCTGAAAAGCATCTGAAGTTTTGTATGTTTAAATCCGTCTCTTAATTTTCTCAGACGTTCCCACGGATCTTCTTTTAAAAACCGAAGGCAGGCATCAAATGTGGCACCGCCCCAGCATTCAACGGAATGGTATCCGACCTGATCCATTTTTTCTATGATCGGCAGCATCTGTTCTGTTGTCATTCGGGTGGCAATCAGTGACTGATGTGCGTCTCTCAATACGGTTTCTGTAATTTTCACCGGTTTTTTCACTTGTTCTGACATATCTTTTACCTCCTCATATCGGTCTTTATCATCAACCCACACCAAATATTGCCATGAAGACACCGGCAGCAACAGCTGTTCCGATAACTCCGGCCACATTTGGACCCATAGCATGCATCAAAAGGAAATTCGTAGGGTCTTCTTCCGCACCGACTTTCTGAGATACTCTGGCTGCCATTGGGACCGCAGATACACCTGCCGAACCAATGAGCGGATTGATCTTTCCTCCGGTGATTTTACATAAGAGTTTTCCAAAAAGTACACCGGATGCTGTACCTACAGCAAAAGCGATCAGTCCGAGAGCAACGATTTTCAGTGTCTGAAAATTCAGGAAGGCTTCCGCACTTGTTGTTGCGCCGACACTGGTTCCGAGAATAATAACGACAATGTACATCAGTGCGTTGGAAGCTGTCTCTGTAAGCTGTTTGACCACACCGGATTCTCTGAAAAGATTTCCGAGCATCAACATGCCGACAAGAGGTGCCGTTGTCGGAAGAATAAGGACAACAACGATCGTTACAACGATTGGAAAAAGAATCTTTTCCAGTTTAGAGACCGGACGCAGCTGTTCCATCTTGATGGAACGTTCTTCTTTGGTTGTCAGTAAACGCATGATCGGCGGCTGGATAATAGGAACGAGAGACATATAGGAATAGGCCGCAACAGCGATCGGTCCCATTAAATCTCCCTGTCCGAGCATGCCGGCAAGGAAAATGGACGTTGGTCCGTCAGCGCCTCCGATAATGGAGATGGCTGCGGCTGCTTTATCATTAAATCCCAACAGGATTGCAGAAAGGTAGGCGAAAAAAATACCAAACTGAGCTGCAGCACCCAGCAGAAAACTGATCGGATTGGCGATCAGCGGTCCGAAATCCGTCATAGCTCCCACGCCAAGGAAAATGAGTGACGGCAGTATAGCCCATTCATCCAGTAAGTAAAAATAATGCAGTAATCCGCCGATGCCGTTGGCTGTCGTTTCCGGCGAAGCCATAATATCAGGAAACAGATTCACCAGCAGCATTCCGAAAGAGATCGGAACCAGAAGTAAAGGTTCATATCCTTTTCGAATGGCAAGATAGAGGAAAAAACAGGCGACAAAAATCATCAGGTAATTTCCCCATGTCAGATTAAAGAAGGCTGTCTGATGAATGAGATTATCCATCGTTTCAACAATATAATCCATCAAATCTCCTCCCTGTCATCAGGACTGCTTTAATGATGCCAGTACATCTCCGGCTTCAACAACACTTCCCGCAGATACCTGTACACTGGCAACAGTTCCATCTTCCGGTGCAACAATTTCGTTCTCCATCTTCATAGCTTCAAGTACCATAAGCACGTCCCCGCGTTTCACATTCTGACCCTGAGACACTTTCACATCAAGTATCTTTCCCGGCATCGGAGCTTTTACAGGTGTTCCTCCGACAGCAGCTCCGGTATTTACGGTCCGGACAGGTGCCGGATTTGCGGATGGCGCCGGAGCGGCAGTTTCTTTTTTCACACCGTTTTGTGTATTTTCTTCCACGGTCACTTCATAAACTTTTCCATTGACTGTAATTGTATAATTTTTCATCTTACTTTGAATCCTCCCCTTAGGCATTTTTCCAGCGGTCAGCTGTTTTCTTTCTGCGGATCGAGCGAACAACAAAAGAATCCGCAGGGACATCTTCATAGGCCGCGATCGCAGCTGCTATGACAGCAACAAGTTCAAGGTCATCACATAGCTCTTCCTCTTCTGCCGCAGGAAGGGCAGGTTCCGGTTTTTCTTCCTTTGCAGGAACTTTGTTCTGCATTTTTCCGATAAAACTAAAACCGTAAATGATGATGGAAATGAGAACAAGAACAAAAAAAACGGTTCCCATACCCATAAGTGTATTCATTGCGGCATTTTGCATGATACTTCCCGTATCCTGTCCGCAGGCAGTACAGCTGATGATGACCATTACCATTAATAAAGCAGAAAGCACCTTTTTCATATATCTGTCACCCCGCTAACTGTTTCTTCTCTTTCCTGCAAGCATGTCAAATGCGGAAATCATATATTTGCGTGTGGCTGCAGGGTGAATGATATGGTCCACATATCCTCTGGAAGCTGCTGAGTCCGGACTGTTCTGAAGGGCATTGTAAGCTTCTGATTGTTCACGTATAAAAGCATCCGGGGTGTCTGAGGCTTTGATCTCTTCGGCATATATGATCTTTACGGCAGCATCCCCATCCATCATACCAATATGGCTGTCTGCCCATGCATAGGTCAGATCCGAGCCAATGTGACGGCTTCCCATACATAAATAGCCGCTGCCAAAAGCCTTTCCGATGATGAGCGATACTTTTGGAACAGATGCAGACGCATAAGCCCGTGTCAGGTCTGCAAGTGCCGGAGCCAGATATTTTTCTTCATCCACTGTCGCTTTATATCCGTCTACATTTACAAGTGTAAGAACCGGAATGGCAAAGGCATTGCAAAACCGGATAAATTTTTCAGCTTTACGCATACCATCCGATGAAAGTGCCGGTGACATCTTTTCTGCCGCATGCCCCTCTTCATCCAGGATTTCTTCTCTGTTTGCTATAGCCCCGACGGTGTTCCCGTTTAAAATCATGAAACCTGTGACCATATTTTTTGCAAAATCCGGTTTTACCTCAATAAACTCATGCTGATCGGAAATATCTTTTAAAATATAAAGGGTATCCCGTGTGTTTTCAAGTGCAGGATTCTCGCGATTGAGATCATCCGCTGTTTCACGCATATTTTCTGCCCCTTCCATATGATTGGACGGCAAAACAGAAAGCAATTCTCTGATTTTTAAAAGAACATCCATATCATCTTCACCGACACCGTCAATTTCTCCGGTTACTTCTGAACGATAGTCGGCACAGGAAGTATCAAGTTTATCTTTGTGATTGTCTTTAAGCGCATTCGGCGTATTTACAAAAATCTCGCTTTTGTCTTTAACCGCAAAAGAAAAGTCTGCCAGAGCAGGAAGGATGGCCATGCCTCCGCCGCATCTGCCAAAAATACCTGTAATCTGAGGTATGACTCCGGATGCCTGTACCATTTTCTGATAAAGCATGCCAAGTGCATCCAGTGCATCCGTTCTTTCCTGAAGGCGCATGCCAGCACTGTCGATCATGCTCACAACAGGAGCACCCATCTTCAGAGCCATATCATAGATACGGGCAATCTTTTTTGCGTGCATCTCACCGACAGAACCGCCTAAAACGTCTCTGTCCTGACTGTAGGCATAAACAAGTACACCATTGACCGTACCATAACCGGTAACGACACCGTCCGCAGGTGTTTTTTGGTCTGCCATATTAAAATCTGTGTTTCTTGCCTGAATCATGGCACCAATCTCGACAAAGCTCTGTTCGTCAAAAAGTGCGGCAATCCGTTCTCTGGCAGACAGTTGTGTATTCTTATTCATCTGCATTCCTCCGTAATCCCATTATTCTCAACAATTATATGTCAGATTTTGATGTTTTTCAAGCTATAAGCCGATCCATTCGGTAAATATTTTCTTCACAGCAAACAAAAAGGTCTTTTTTTCAACTGTTTCTTCTGTATAAATTTTACAGTTTTTTACAATATCGTCACCGATTTTAAAATTTACTTGTCCGACAAGTGTATGTTTTTCCACAGGCGCCTTGCATGATAACAGGTACATACTGGAAATCTGTATTTCTTCGGTATCGCCCATAAGTATTTTTTCCGGTATATCCTCCACCATGAGCAAAACGGTGTCCTTCACACCGCCTTCAACCTTTATTTCTCCCATTTTTATATTTTTTATGCTGGTCTCTTTTCGATGAAAATGTTCCAGCCCGTAATTCATCAGATTTCTGGTGTCCGTCCATTTTAAATTTTTGTCCGGAGGCCAGCCGCTGCCGAGAACAACAGAAATAAATCTTCTTCCATCATCTTCTAATGCACCGACAAAACAATATCCCGCATCACCGGTAAAACCTGTTTTAATTCCGAAAGCTCCCGGCATCATACTGAGAAAGGCATTTTTATTAGAGACTTCATAATGGCGTGTGTCATCCGTATTTGAGAAGGAATGGTATTCGGTTCCGATGATTTTTACAAAGTCGGTGTTTTTGATGGCTTCGGACGCTATTTTTGCCAGTTCGGCGGCGGTTGTCGCATGGCCCGGTGCATCCAGACCGTTTGGTGTAACAAAACATGTACGTTCACAGCCCATCTTTCGGGCACGCCCATTCATCATCTCTGCGAAACTTTCCACACTTCCTCCTACATGTTCCGCAATGGCCACAGCCACATCATTATCCGATTCCAGCATCAGCGCATAAAGAAGATCTTCCATCCTGAAAACATCACCGGCCACAGCATTAAGTTTAACATCCGGCATACTTGCAGCGTATTCCGAAATCGACACATTTTCATTTAAATCGCAATTTTCCAGAGCAACAAGGCAGGTCATGATTTTTGTCGTACTCGCCATAGCCATCGATTCATCTTCATTCTTCCCCCATAAAATACGCCCCGTATCTCCATCTGCAAGAACTGCAGCCCTCGCGTTTATTTTTGAATAAAGAGTATCATCCTCCGGTATGTTTTCACCCAGGACCCAAAGTGTACCTGCTGCAAATACGATCCAGGATAATATTAAAGTCATTGAAACACGAACAAGACGTTCCATTGATCATCCTCCATTCATAGGCTCTTTTCAATCTATTTTCCAGAAATAACTTTTATGCTTATTCTTGACGTATTCTCTTTGCTTCGCTATAATCCATAAATACGGCATAAATGTGAAAGGAGTCTGTTATGATAAAATTGATTGTGTCCGACATTGACGGAACACTTGTACCTGAAGGAACAAATGATGTTAACCCGGAAATTTTTCCGCTGATCCGTTCATTGAGAGCCAGAGGTGTTTATTTTGCGGTTGCCAGCGGACGTCATAAATGCAGCATCGAAAAACTTTTTGCTCCGATCAGGGATGATATTATTTATATTACAAGCAATGGTGCCTATACAGGAACTTACAGCAAAACACGTGCGGAATTTCCTCTTTCTGAAGATATCTACACATCCCTTTTTCAGGATTTTGATACAGCTATCGGTTACCCTTATTTTGCGGAGACTGCAAACGGAGCCTATACTTCCTGTCCGGATCCGGAGTTTTCACGTCTTCTGACAGAAGATTACGGCTATGACATTCAATTTCGTCCATCCCTTCTCGATTTACCGGAGAAGATTATAAAATTGTCTCTCTATCATCCTGAAAATGCCCAGAATATTGATGAAAAATGGCTTAAAAAATGGAATAAGATCTGCAGATGTGCTGTATCCGGAACCCATTGGATCGATTTTATGGCAACGGATGTCAATAAAGGAAATGCACTTTTCCGGCTTCAGGAAATTCTTAACGTAACGATACATGAAACGCTGGCTTTTGGAGATCAAGCCAATGACATTGAGATGCTCAAACAGGCCTATTTCAGTTTTGCTATGGGCAATGCTAATTGTACAGTGAAAAATGCAGCCCGCTTTACCTGTGATTCCTGTTATAATGATGGCGTTTTAAAAACAATTCGCGGATTTTTTCCTCATGATTGATAAAAGAACACCCTGCCCCTCTATTTTTGGGGACAGGGTGTTCTTTTCCTATTCAATTCGAATATCAACATCAGAAACTGTTATATAAACAACCATATCTTCTCCAGAAGAATTTTGCAAATTATTTACCCCTATTTTGAACCAAGCACCTTTTTCTACACTCATCTTTACAGGCATTCCTGGAGTAATATAGGTTGACTCATAAGCATTTTCTTCTTTTACTTCTATCGGTTTCAATACAATTTCGCCATCTCCCATACCTTCTCCTACATACAATGTAATAGTGTTGCCTTTTGGACTTATTTCTTCATCTGAATAAATAAAGGCTTCTGTACCGCTTGCTGGTATAGTAATGCTAATATTATATTTTCTTCCTCTATTGCAACAAAATATTATAGTTATCATTGCGAATAACAGAACTATTACAACAATAATTAGCTGAACCTTTTTATTTTTCATATACTTCCCCTCAAATACCGGTTTGTTGTTCCCAATTATACATCACTATCACTAAATATCTACCATTTTTCGAACAATTTTCTGAGCCTTTCCCTGATATAAAAAATATCATCGTGATAGATAACACCCTTATGGTTTACCACCTTGACAATTTGGACATTTTCTAATCTTTATATCACTTCCGTTTGCAAAGTACTTATGACCGCATTTTAGACACTCCATACTATAAAACCATTGATTATTGTCTGTTCCTTTGTGTTCGGTTTTTCCATTATTTCTTTGGCTATTCTTATTTACATAGCCAACATCGGTTGTTTTTTTATCTTTCATTTCATTATCAGGATTTTGGATTCGTGATACTTTAAGTTTATACTTTGAGTTACCCATATTTTTTTCAATATCACTGATAACTGCATCCGCATTTTCAGCTGGTACAGAAAAACTGACTTTTCCCTTTTCATGATCTATCACTATATCTGTACCTCCAACTTCTACTGCAATCTTTTTCATCTCAGCAGCTTTCTGTTGTACCTTAATATTTTTACGGATTAACATCGCTAACAGATAAATACACACGACCGCAATGATTGCCACAAAACCAATAGAAAGCTTTTTCCAATGGTTTAGTACAAATATTGCCATCACACCTACTATGAGGACATAAGCAACACATTCATGCTTATATCGGTTTTTATTTATTTGCCATTGTTTATAATGCTCATATGAACGTTCTCTTTCTTCTGGCGACATATCCTACCTCCACAGTTTTGGAATCCAGCTTTTCAATTTTTCAATTCTATTTGAAGACGCATAATTTCCTGAAAAATGAACATCTATATCACATGAAATATTAACATCTGATCTAATGTAGCATCTTCTATTAAACAAGGAATCCCGCCACGCACAGTTATCTCAAGATGATAAAAATACAGGCAACGATTAATATGTTGAATCAATAATTGTGATCTTCTTTTATAACCATAATGTTTAAGCAGCGTTCTAAGTTTCACTCTCACATAGTCTTTTCCTTTACCATGCAAAATCTGAATACGAATTTTTTTTAAAAATAAATCTAAGTTGCTAAAGTCACTCATATACTGTTCTGGCTCAGTGGTATTATCGAATGTCATCATATCCTGCCATACAGCAGGGAATTCCTGATCCAGTATTGGTTTCTCGTAAAAATACTGCAACCAGTAATAAACATCTAAAATGAATTTACGTTTATTATTTCTATATTCAGAAACAAGGAATTCTTTTTCACCATTCCAGATAGAATCAATCATCTCGTTTTCATCTCTGCATCCAAG
>JAEDDO010000146.1 GCA_016298055.1 Frisingicoccus sp. | reverse complement strand
TTCAATATGTTCCCTGAAGTTGACCCGGTACTTGGACCGGAGATGCGTTCCACAGGTGAAGTATTGGGACTTTCCCAGTTTTGGGGTGAGGCATTCTATAAAGCGCAGGAGGCAACAAAGACTCAGGTTCCGTTAGAAGGCACAGTTCTTATTACTGTATGTGACAAGGATAAGCCGGAAGTTGCAGAAGTTGCCCGCGATTTTGCCGATGCAGGATTCAAGATCCTGTCCTCAAAAGGTACAGGAAAACTGATTCAGGAAGCCGGAATCGACGTTGAGATCGTAAACAAATTAAGCGAAGGACGTCCGAATATTCTTGACCTTATCACAAACGGAAAGATTGATATTATCATCAATACACCGGTAGGTCATGAGCGTATGGTAGATGACAGCTATCTGCGTAAGGCAGCGATCAAGAAAAAAATCGCATACTTTACAACAATGGCTGCGGCTAAAGCAGCTGCCAGCGGTGTAAAATCCATTAAGTTATATGGAAGCAGTGAAATAAAATCTCTTCAGGAATTACATTCTGAAATTAAAGACAAATAGTTATAGAAGGACACCGGGGTCTGTAAGGATTTCGGTGTCTCTTTTTTGGGAAAAGTGAGAGGAAAAAATGAAAGCTTGTATTTTTGATTTAGACGGGACATTGTGCAATACATTGGACTCTATGGCCATCAGTGCCAATCAGGTCATCGAGCGCTTTGGTTATGCGCCCCTTCCGGCACAAAACTTCCGCTATTATGCGGGAGACGGTGCGAAGACTCTGGTCGAGAGGGTTTTGCGTGATGCGGGAGATGAGAAGCTTGAGCATCTTGAGGAAGCATTCGAGGCTTACAGAGACATATTTAATAAGGACTGTACCTATAAGGTGACTGTCTATGACGGGATTTTGGAGACATTACAGCAGTTAAAAGCAATGGGAATGAAACTGGCCGTTTTGTCAAATAAGCCCCATGCCCAGACTGTAAAGGTGATCCGGACGCTTTTTGGCGATGAATTGTTTGACCATGTTCAGGGGCAGCAGGAGGGGATTGAAAAGAAGCCCGATCCTTCCGGTGTGTTTGCCATCACAAAAGCCTTTGGCGTTAAACCGGAGGAATGCATGTATATCGGAGACACAAACGTGGATATGATGACGGGAAACAGAGCCGGCGCATTTACCGTGGGTGTTCTCTGGGGATTCAGGACCCGTGAAGAGCTGGTTAAAAATCATGCCCACGCACTGGCAGAGCAGCCAAAGGATCTTCTCCGTCTGTGCCGCTTAAAGGATGAGAGTCAATAGATTTGTATTGCAAAATGCTATGAAAGAGTTTAAAATAATAAATATTATTTTTTCACATACTAGTTTTGGAGGCGATAAAAATGTGTGGTATATGTGGCTTCACAGGGAAATTACCTGACAGTAAAGAAGTATTGACACGGATGATGGATCGTATTATTCACAGAGGTCCGGACAGTGCCGGTCAGTTTATTACAGATAAAGCCGCCTGGGGATTCCGGCGTTTAAGTATTATTGACCTTGATCATGGATCCCAGCCGATGTTCAATGAGGATAATAGTATTGTCATTGTGTTCAATGGTGAGATTTATAATTTTATGACTCTCAGAGAGGAATTGAAAGCAAAAGGACATGTTTTCCGCAATAATTCGGATACGGAAGTTCTCGTTCATGGCTATGAAGAATGGGGAACCGAGCTTCCAAAACATTGCCGGGGTATGTTTGCATTTATGATCTATGATAGGAATAAGGATCTGGCTTTTGGCGCAAGAGATTATTTTGGTATCAAACCTTTTTACTATGGCGTCATCGACGGCAATCTTGTATTCGGCTCAGAGATCAAGAGTATTCTTGAATATCCGGGCTATGTGAAAAAAGTCAATACGGAAGCATTGGAACAGTATCTGACTTTCCAGTACTCCGTTCTTCCGGAGACATTTTTTAAAGGCATTTACAAGCTGGCACCGGCGCACAGCATTTTATTTAAAGACGGTGAAGTGACTATTGAACGTTACTGGGAACCGGATTTTGATATTGATGAGAATGCCAATCTGGATGAACTTGTGGACAAGATCGATGCTCAGATGCAGGAATCGGTTCAGGCCCATATGATCAGTGATGTGGAAGTCGGTTCACTTCTCTCCAGCGGTATCGATTCCAGTTATATTGCAACCGTATCAAAGGCAGATAAGACATTCACTGTCGGTTTTGATTATGATAAATTCAATGAAATATCCTATGCCCAGGATCTGTCTGAAAAGATCGGCACACAGAATTTCAGCAAATTGATCACAGAAGAAGAATACTGGAGCGTATTGCCGGAGATCCAGTACTATATGGATGAGCCGCTTGCGGATGCCTCCTGCGTTGCCCTTTACTTTGTGGATAAGACAGCTGCAGAACATGTGAAAGTTGTGCTTTCCGGTGAGGGTGCGGATGAGTTTTTCGGCGGATACAACATTTATCACGAACCCGTATCCCTTCACGGTTATCAGAAACTTCCTAAGGGTCTGCGCCGCTTTGTCGGCAAGGCAGCTGAGATGATCATGCCGGAGGGCATGCGTGGTCGCAGCTTTTTGATGCGTGGAGCACTTGATGTGGAAGAACGCTTTATCGGCAATGCGAAACGTTTTTCAGTGAAAGAACGTAAAAAGATCCTTAAGAATGCCACACCGGCCAAGGCTCCATGGAAGCTGACCAAGCCTTATTATGATAAGGTGAAGCATCTCGATGACACAACAAAGATGCAGTATATTGATATGAATTTCTGGCTGATCGGCGATATTCTCCTTAAAGGTGATAAGATGAGCATGCGCCATTCTCTTGAATGTCGTGTACCGTTTATGGACCGGGAAGTATATAAGCTGGCAAAGACCATCCCGACAAAATATAAACTTGCGGAAGGAACGACAAAGTACGCCCTCAGAAAGGCGGCAAGACGTCATATTCCGGAAGCTACGGCGATGAAGAAAAAACTCGGTTTCCCGGTACCGATCGGTTTGTGGCTCAGGGAAGATAAGTATTATGAACAGGTGAAGGCATCCTTTGAAAGCCCGGCGGCACAGAAGTTCTTTAATACAAAAGAGCTGGTGAAGATGCTGGATCAGCATAAGAAGGGCAAACTGGACAATAGTAAGAAGATATGGGTCGTGTATATGTTCTTAATGTGGTACGATGTATATTTTGTACAGGAGAAGGTTTCCTTTAACTAAATGATAAACAGGTTTCAGACTGCAGCCTTCTATAAACGGCTGCAGTTTGTGTTTAAAGAAGATGGAGGTAGCAGAAGATATGGATACAAATATGCTGCAATTGTATGCGGTGACGGACAGTCAGTGGCTCAAAGAGGGACAGACGCTGGCGGAGGCTGTTGAAGCAGCAATCAAAGGCGGGGTGACGATGGTGCAGCTTCGCGAGAAACATCTGGATGACGAGGCATTTATTGCTCTCGCAAAAGATGTAAAAAAGGTGACAGATGCTTATCATATTCCGTTTCTTATCAATGATAATATTAATGTGTGTCAGGCCTGTGATGCGGATGGCGTTCATGTGGGACAGGAGGATATGGCAGCGGCAAAAGCCCGGGAGATTCTCGGAAAAGATAAGATCATCGGTGTGACGGCTAAAACCGTGGAACAGGCACAGGAAGCTGTCCGCCAGGGGGCAGATTATCTTGGCAGCGGTGCCATGTTCGGATCCTCCACAAAATCTGAGGCAAAACCGATGACCATGGAAGAATTTTCAAAAATCCGTCAGGCGGTGGATATACCGATCGTACTGATCGGTGGTATCGATGCCACAAATATCCGGGAATTAACAGGGTCCGGAGCTCAGGGGGCAGCCATTGTTTCCGGAATCTTCGCAAAGGAAGATATTGAGGGGGCAGCCCGGGAATTAAAACAATTATCTTTGGAAGTATTCCCTCCGGAGGTAAAGGATTAATGATAAAGTATATTTTATTTGACCTGGACGGAACCCTGCTTCCGATGGATCAGGATCTTTTTATTAAAGATTATTTTACAAGACTCAGCAAAAAGCTGGCCCCCCACGGTTATGATCCGGAGACACTTTTTGGCAATCTTTGGAAAGGCGTAGGTGCCATGGTGATGAATGATGGCTCTTGTATGAATGAGGACGTTTTCTGGAAAGCTTTTGAAAAAAGTTATGGTGAAAAAGTACATGAGGATAAACCGATTTTTGAATCCTTTTATGCCAATGAATTTCAGGAAACAGCATCTGTGTGCGGGAAAAATCCAAAAGCAAAAGCCTGTGTGGATGCAATAAAAGAGAAAGGATACCATGTGGTACTCGCAACTAATCCCCTTTTTCCGAGTATTGCGACAGAAAGCCGAATACGATGGGCAGGATTCGAACCGGACGCGTTTGAATATTTTACAACGTATGAGAATGCCAGATTCTGTAAACCGAATCTGAAATATTATGAAGAAGTGCTCGAACATATCGGGGCAAGACCGGAAGAATGTATGATGGTCGGAAACGATGTGGATGAGGACATGGTCGCAGAAAAACTGGGAATGAAAGTATTCCTGTTGACGGATTGTATGATTAATAAACATAATGTGGATATTGAAAAATATCC
>JAEDDO010000145.1 GCA_016298055.1 Frisingicoccus sp. | reverse complement strand
ATAAAAATCCTGATAGGCCTTAAGTACAGCCTCATTTTTTAAATTTTCAGCCGTCATTCCAAGAATCATGCCGCCGCTGATCAGAGTGGCCGCCAAAACAGCCAGACAACTGATCCAGAGAATTTTTGTCCGTAACTTCACTCTTTATTCCTCCAGACGATAGCCCATTTTTGATATGGTTTTAATATGTTCAGAGAGTCCAAGTTTTTTTCGGAGCTGTCCGATATGTACATCCACCGTCCGTGTCTCACCCATATACTCAATGCCCCATACCATACGCAAAAGATTTTCCCTGGAAATGGCAATGTTTTTATTCTTCGCCAATACCGCCAGCAATTCAAACTCTTTCGGTTTCAAAATAACTTCTTTTCCACTCTGTCTTACCGAATGTTCTTCAAAATTAATCTCCATATCCAGCACCTTAAGGACCGGCGATGACTTATGGCTTCGCTCAAGCACCTTTTCCATACGCACCAGAAGCTCCAGAACCTCAAAAGGCTTCACAATATAATCTTCCGCTCCACCCTTTAACCCCTGTACCTTCGATCCGATATCATCCTTAGCTGTCAGAAAAATAACCGGGATATCATATTTTTTCATAACATCTAAAAGCTCAAATCCGTCCATTCCCGGCAGCATCACATCCAGAAGAGCCAGATCATAGTTATGATCTTCATTCAGAGCCTCCGCCGCTTTTGCTCCGTCATAATAAATCTTTGTCTCATAATTTGCCACTTTAAGGTTCATTGCGATCATTTTCGCAATGGCTTCTTCATCCTCTACAATCAAAATTCTGTTCTTTGACATAATTCTCCTCTTTCTTCTTTTATCCTATAAATTATAACACAACTATTGAATTCTCTCACACATTGTTATAAAATAGATGCGAAATTATATTAATATGGAGGATATTTTTAATGATGACTGAAAATGAAAACACACCAAGAATGCCTTTAATTGGAGATCCGGCTCCGTCCTTCGATGCATTGACAACACAGGGAACTATTCATTTTCCTGAAGATTATAAAGGAAAATGGGTTCTTTTTTTCTCACATCCATCTGACTTTACACCAGTATGCACAACAGAGTTTATGACGCTTGCATCCATGTCAGATGAATTTAAAGCAATGAATACCGAATTACTCGGTTTATCTGTAGATTCTCTTTATTCCCATATCGCCTGGATTCGTAAAATTGAAGAACTGGAATGGAATGGTATGAAAAATGTCAAAATACCTTTCCCTGTAATCGCCGATTTGAATAAGAAAGTTTCCTCAAAATATGGAATGCTCCAACCAAATGTATCCAGCACTCAGGCTGTACGTGCTGTCTTTATCATTGATCCGAACTCTGTTATCCGTGCTATTATTTATTATCCACTGACAACTGGCAGAAATTTTGATGAAATCAAACGTACGATTCTTGCACTTCAGAAAACAGATGCAGAACATTGCTCCACACCTGCCGGATGGTGTCCGGGAAAAGATGTCATTATTCCGACAGCCACCACATGTGAAGCTGCTGAAGCTGTTATGAATTCTGACAATGAAGATGAATATGCTCTTGACTGGTTTCTTCGTTTCCGTAAAGATAAATAAAAAGACCCGGAAAAAGTTTAAAAACTTTTTCCGGATCTTTTTTATTTTTCAATATCTTCCATGGAAATCAATTCCTGATGAACTTCAAGCTGAGAATAGAGAAGTCCGTGATCTTCATACTCAAACTCACCTCTCTGGTTATCGATCGGATCCCCGCGGAGCCATTTCTTTTCAGGAATAAACTCTTTCTGGATTTCTGAGTTGGCAGGCATACGGAAAACATCCAGATTGCCGAAATAATAATTCCAACGATTCTTATCACCTGCACGCCATGCACTTCCGCCAAAGGAAGGATCTGCAAATACCCATCCATACGGTGCCACATAAAACTGTGACCAGTCATGACATCCTGTATAATATTCTGTTGCGTAAAGACCAGACTGCCAGCGTGCCGGAATTCCAGACATACGGCAAAGGGTGATAAAGAGAAGGGCCTGAACACCGCAGTCACCTTTCTGATTCACTGCACAATACTCAGGAATGCATTCGATCGTAAAATACTCTCTCATGTAGGAATACATCACTTTTGTTGTCACAAAATCATAGAAACGACGTGCAAGAATGACCGGATTGGTTTCATCCCCCGCAAGTTCATCTCTCAATTCACGTAAATATGGTGTAAACATAATATGTGGAGCCTGTTCTTCCAGACAGAAATCCGGCTGTTCCGAAGATACCTTTTCCGGATCCAGTTCTACATAATTTACATGATAGTCAAATTCATATTCCACCATAAATTCCTGATCCGATTTTAATTCTGTCTCAAAATAAACCGTACGCTGCGGTGCATCTTCCGGTGCAATCGATGTGATCTCCGGTGAGGATGCAAGAATCTTAACATTTGAAACCTGCTCATACACCTTCGGGATTGGCAGATGAACACGAACCTTGCGTCCAACCTCTTCAAATTCTTTTTTCGCTTTGATTGTTGAGCGAATACGTGTATGAACGGTTCTTCCGCCATGTTCTTTCATATACTGGATATTGCTGTTCAACAGTTTCTGCTTTAATTCATTTCCCTGTGCATCATCCACATCCACAACCATAACTCTTGCAGCGAGATCCGGTCTTGTCTTTATCAGATTTTCATAAAAACGACGCTGAAAATGAACTTTTCCATCAATATAAATCCAATCTGCCGCACTGATCTCTTTTAAATACTGAAGTTCTTCTTCTTTAAAATCTTTAAGATGAGAAGACATGATCTCCAGAGCTTCCTCATAAGTATAAGGATATTCATCTGTTCCAACCACACGGATAATCTCAGATTCGATTTCCAGACGTTTGCGAAGTGCCATAGGAATATCTTTACTCAGAAAATGCTGAATCATCTTCTGGGCCCCGTCAAAATCACCGTAATTTTTTAATTTTAAAACATCCTCCGGAAGAGGTATTTTCATAAATGATAAATCCTGATACATGATGTTACGCCTCCTTTACTCTTCAAAACCGATAAAACCAAATCCAGGCACTTCCGGAAGAACAAGTTTCTTTGTATCTTCCACATACATACCGCCCTTAAATGGTAAATCTGTCAAAGAAAATGTTGCATCCAGGTCTGCACGTGTAATATTCTTTGTTGCAGCACCAAGACTTGCAGCAGCTGTAATACCAAGATTACTCTCCTCTGCCATACATCCCAGCATGACTTCAATACCTGCAGATTCACAGATTGCATTGATCTTTAATGCTTCACGGATACCGCCGCATTTCATCAATTTGATATTTAAATAATCAATCGCACGGCGTTCCACGAGACGAAGTGCATCTTTTGCGTTAAAGCAGCTCTCATCCGACATAATAGGTACGATGGAGTGTTTTGTTACATATTCCAGTCCTGCAATATCATGATAAGCAACCGGCTGTTCAACCAGTTCAAGATTATATTCATTTAAGCGTTCAATTAAACGAACAGCTTCTTTTGCACTCCATGCCTGATTTGCATCGATACGGATCTTAACGTCATCACCGACTGCTTCACGGATTGCTTTCACGCGTGCAAGATCCTCTGCAAAAGATGTACCTACTTTTGTCTTAATTGTATCAAAACCGGCTTCCACATGTTTTTTTGCCTTTGCTGCCATGATCTCCGGTGTATCAATACCTACAGTGATATCTGTTTCCATGAAATTCTGGTGTCCGCCAAGTAACTTATATACCGGAAGACCGGATTTCTTACCAAGAAGGTCATAACATGCCATGTCAACAGCTGCCTTTGCACAGCCGGAATGTGCTGCCGCACGGTCCATGATCCAGTACACCTTTTCAAGGTCTGTAGGATCTGTTCCAATAAGATCTTTCTCGAAGGCTTTAATAACATCTGTTGTTCCGGACAGGCTTTCTCCTGTAATCAAGATCGCCGGTGCTCCCTCACCGTATCCCACAAGCCCTTCGTCTGTCTCTACAGATACAATAGCACTTCTGGAGTGGGTGATAACTCCAAGAGAAATGCGAAATGGCTCTTTTAATGGTACTTCAACCTGTCTTACATTAATTCCTGTAATCTTCATTTTCAATTCCCCCGTGAAAATTTATTTTAGTAATTATTCTGGGAAATGGCATGCACAGCAATGGCCGTTTCCACAATCTTTCAATTCAGGTACCTGCGTCTTGCAGATATCTTTTGCTTTGTAACAACGTGTATGGAAAATACATCCGGATGGCGGATTTGCCGGACTTGGCAAGTCTCCTTCCAGGACAATCTTTTCCTTTTTATGTTTGCGATCCGGCACAGGAATCGCTGACAAAAGTGCAACTGTATATGGATGCATCGGATGATTATAAAGATCAGCTTTTTCTGCGATCTCCACCACATGGCCAAGATACATAACAGCCACTCTGTCGGAAATATGCTTAATAACACTCAGATCATGAGAAATAAAAATATAAGCCATTCCCATTTCTTTCTGAAGATCCATAAGCAGATTCAGAACCTGGGCCTGAATGGATACGTCCAGAGCAGATACCGGTTCATCACAGACCATCAATTTCGGTTCCAGAACAATCGCCCGGGCAATTCCGATACGCTGTC
>JAEDDO010000144.1 GCA_016298055.1 Frisingicoccus sp. | reverse complement strand
GCTCAGTATCCGTTGTCGGTTCTGTATCTGTTGTCGGCTCAGTATCCGTTGTCGGTTCTGTATCTGTTGTTGGCTCTGTGTCCGTTATCGGCTCAGTTTCTGTTTCTGTGCATGGTGGCCATGGTTTTGTACATGGTGGAATCGGTGGTAATTTACACAGATAAACAGCTTCTACAAGAAGCGTACCTACCTGCTCTGTTTTATCATACCATGCCTTGTTTACATAATCCAAAGCCTTATAACGAGGCCCGAAGAACTGATGCTGTTTACCTCTAACGACCCAACCGATAAACTCATATCCAGGATATGCCTGAACTTCCGGAAGAATATAAACGGCACCATCTGTTGCCGGAAGTGTTTCAAATGTCGGATTTGTATGATCAACAAATCTGCCCTTAAGCGCATCTGTGATCACTGTCAAATAAACAACTTTCTCATCAACATCCGGTGTATCAATGTTCGCATCTTCAGCACCATCGACATATGCGAATACTGAGTTTTCTTCCGGAACATAAATCTCTTCTGCACTTTCCAAAGATTCCTGTGGAACCTCTGTATCAATGCTTTCTTCTGTATCCGCTATAGAGTTCGAAATCGTCTCATCAACTTCTGAAACGGCTTCTTCTGAATCTTCTACTTCTTCTGTCTGTTCAGACTGTTCTTCTGACGCAGACTGTTCTTCTGATGCAGACTGTTCTGCTTCCATGACAACTATTTTACTTTCGGATTCTGTTTCTGCAGCCAATGCACTTGTAGCAATACCGCCTGTAATCACAGTTGTTGCTAATAAAACAGCAAAAATCCTTCCTTTAATTTTTTTCATACCCATTACTCCTCACATTCTTAAATTTCCAAAAACCTTTGTAAGTCTACTTACCTGCAGAGAACCCCCCACTTTATATCTTTTAATATTATGATATCATATCTTGTTTAAATGTCAACATTTGTCTAATTAATGACATCCGTTTTCTTCGCACAAATACCGGGTTGTAGGATCCGTAGGATCCCATGTATGCCAGGATGGTATCGGCTGGAAATCCGGTTTTGGAATCGGGCCTGAGTCTTCATATGGTGTAATATAAATCTCGGTACCCAATTCACAGTTATCATAGATCCATTTTGCTTCTCCGGCCTGTAATCGGATACATCCCAGAGACTGGGTCGTTCCAAGATAGTTATACATAGAATCTACATATAATGTGGTCGGATCCTCAATACGATACGGTACCGAATGGAACAGATAGTCACCGGAAATCTGTGTACACCACTGGGCCTTTGAACCGCCGACCATTGTAAGCCACCTGAATTTATTTGGTGAATAATAAGTGCCTGTTGGTGTATTTTCACCGCAGGATGTAATCATAGCTTTTACAGGAACTTTATATTCGCCATTTTCATCTTTTGCAAAAACAATCAGATAATTTCCCCATTTATATACTTTAATCAGATACGGTCCTGAAACAAGTCGGGAAACATCATTATCGATCTCACCATCTTCTTTGACATAACGTTTATATCCGCCGATCCAATGCCAGCCCTGGTCAAATCTTCCCTTTGCATAAACATATGTATCGGATGGACCAACAATACGTCTTCCCTCATATGTATAGTACGGATAAACACGATAATAATTGTATTCATCCTCGGATGGATGTAAATCTGAATAGTCTGTCGTTGTTTTCATATATAAATATTCGAATTTACCGCCGCCGATGGAACGATAGATCAAATAACCTTCGGCACCTTCTACCGCATCCCATCTTATATATACATGACTCTTTCCTGCCGTATTTGCAGACAAATTCTTAACCGCTTCGAGATAAACCGGAAGACTTCCTTTCGCATAGACGTAAGCATCCGATGGACCGGTAATTCTCACAAAGTTGTTTACATAGGTAGGATAAACACGATAATAATTGTATTCATCTTCGGAAGCTGTCTTATCCGTATATTCTGTTTTACTTACCATATACAAATATTCAAAGCTGCCATCGCCAATCTGACGATAAATAAGATAATTATCCGCACCTTCCACAGCGTCCCATTTAAGATTTACACTGCCTTTGCCCACTGCAGCTGCTTTTAAGTTTGTAACAGCTGTCAATGTTCTCGGCAAAACAGCCGTTGCATAAACGTAGGTATCGGATGGGCCGACAACCCGATTTTCTCCAACCATGACATATGGATAAACCCGGTAGAAATTATACTCTGTCTCAGAAGCTGTCTTATCTGTATATTCTGTACGACTGACCATATATCTGTATTCAAACTTTCCATTACCAATCTGACGATAAATAAGATATCCGTCTGCACCTTCTACTTCATCCCATTTCAAACGGATCTGTCCCTGTGCACAAGCTGCCGCTTTCAAATTTCCGACAGGAGCTAATGTCACCTGTGCGATACCCTTTGCATAGACATAGGTGTCTGAAGGTCCCGTAACCTTTGTTTCCCCATCCATATAATATGGATATACTCTGTAATAATTATATTCTTCCGCGGAAGCTGAGCTATCCGTATAGGTTGTTTCTTCTGTCTCTGCCAGATATTCAAAAGATGTCTTGCCAATCTGGCGATAAATAAGATATCCGTCTGCACCTTCTGCTGCATCCCAATCTAACTTAACAGTATTCTCTTCAACACCGACAGCTTTTAAATTTGTTACCGCTTTTAATTCTTTTTGTTCCGGCTCTTCAGTCTCCTCTTCCGTTTCTGTCTCCGTTTGAATCTCTGTTTCACTTTCTGTCTCATCAATACTTTCTGTTTCCTCATCCGTTTCAACGGTACTCTCAACGTTTTCTGTCACTGTCGGGTCTGTACTTTCTGCATAGGCCCCGGCTCCCAAACTAGATACAAGTATCGCTCCGGTCAAAAGACCTGCAGCCAGTCGCTTATACCATCTCTTCATTCCTTCATTCCTCCTTTATTTTGCCATTGCATATACATAGGCAATACTTTGTGTATTCACTATTCTCTCGCCATTGTTCATATGATAAGGGTAAACACGATAATAATTATATTCGGTTTTACTTGCTGTCATGTCTTTAAATGACGTGCCTGACACCATATACCGATACTGAAATTTCCCCGTATCGCCAACCTGACGATAGATTATATATCCGTCCGCATCACTGATCTTATTCCAGCTCACTGTTACATTCCCTGAATTTGAGACCGCTTTAAGTCCTGTAACCGCCGGAAGAAGCCCCTTGGCGTAGACATATTTAATACTTGAAGCAACCACCCGATTGCCATCATCATCCATATAATAAGGGTACACGCGATAATAATTGTATTCCGTATCCGAAGCTTTCATATCAATATATGTCGTATTTTCTTTTATATAAAGATATGAGAATTTTCCGCCTCCGACGGATCTGTAAATAATGTATCCATCCGCTCCCTCAATTTCTTCCCAATGAATGAGAACTTTCTGCTTTCCATAAGGTTCTGCCGAAATATTTTGGATCGGTACAGGTCCCGGTTTCGAATACACATACTTATCACTGCCTCCAATAACTTCTTGACCATCATCATCTGTAAAATAAGGATATACGCGATAAAAATTATATGCACCATCCACAGCATTTTCATCAAGAAAACTTGTATCATCGGCTATACCGCAAGGTGAAAAGGATTCTTCACCTTCAACTTTACGATAAACTTTATATCCTTCAGCACCGGACACATATTCCCAGTACAAAATGATCCTGGACTTCCCTGCCGGTTCGGCAACTAAATTCTGAACCGGATATAATTCAATATCTTTATATCCACGATCAATGTAATCAAAATTCAGGTCCACCTCTCCGCTATTTCCTTCGATGCCCTTTACCTTTCCTGTAGATGTACACTGCCACATTCCATACTCGCCCTCATAATCACACTGTTCGTTATACTGGGCGATCCACTTTTCCCACCGGTCAAAACGGGGATCAGTCAGCTTATTATTAAACCAGTACAGATTCGCATAGATTCCGACCTCATAACCGGCTTCCTCAATCTTATCACAAAAGACTTCTGCAATATCTGCAATCTCCTCATTTGACAAAGATCCGGTATATTTTTCATCTTCCAGATCCAGATAGATCGGCAGATCAAGATCGTATCCTTCCACCAGTCTGAGCACATGTTCCGCTTCACTTAAAGCTTCCTCTGTATCCAGAGCGTAGGAATAGATATAAACACCAAAAGGCATGCCCACACGTGTACACTCGGATGCATTTCGCTCCCACTGGGCATCATCCTGATCTTCAAAATCATTTCCGTATCCGCATCGAAGAATTGCATAGTCGATATCCGTTTCGTTTTTTACTGTTTCCCAGTCAATCTCCCCGTTAAAGGTACTGACATCAACCCCCTTTGCCAAAGCCCCCTCAATCGGTTCTCCGGCCGAGTTTACATAGTGACCGTTTTCATAGGTCCATGCATTTTCATATTCCTCATCTGCTTCTGCTGTTCTTAAAATGCCGGATTCGATACGATCTCCATCCTCATATCGCCAACTGTTCTCCCGATAATCCGTCTGCCGTTCCACTTGAGTTTCTGTGTACGAAACTTTTGTCTCCTCTATATCTATGGCCTTTACTGACAAACTGCTGCTGCCGATCAGGCTGGCTGCCAGTAAAATGCAGCCG
>JAEDDO010000020.1 GCA_016298055.1 Frisingicoccus sp. | reverse complement strand
CATCAACAATACTTGGAAAAGCATCTTTCATAATCTGATTGACGACCTCACCCAATTCCGTAACATAAAGATTTTTATTCTCCTTCGCCACATACCTGCGGGCAATGATCGTTGTGATGGTCGGCGCATAGGTACTCGGCCGTCCGATACCAAGTTCTTCCAGTGTCTTTACAAGGGAGGCCTCTGTAAAATGAGCCGGAGGCTGGGTAAAATGCTGCTTACTTATATATTCATTAAAAGAAAGCTCACTCTCCTCTGTCAGTTTTTTCAGAAGGACATTCGCTTCCACTTTATCATCTGTATGCTTATACACAGACATAAAACCTTCAAACTTAATTTTGGATGCTGTTACTGTAAAGATATATCCGTTACAATTGATCTTAACATTTGTCGTTGAATAGACAGCATCCGACATACGGCTGGCAACAAAACGGCTCCAGATCAGCTGATATAAACGGAACTGATCTCTTGAGAGGGATTCTTTGAGTCTCGTCGGTGTCAATTCACTGTTCGAAGGACGAATCGCCTCATGAGCATCCTGAATCTTTCCGTTATTCTTCACACTCTTAACCTGTCCGGTCACATAATCCGGACCGTAAGCTTCACCGATATACTTTCTTACAGCTTCATCCGCCTCATCAGAAATACGTGTGGAATCGGTTCTCAGATAAGTTATGAGACCGACGGTGCCATTCCCTTTAATATCCACACCTTCATACAGCTGCTGGGCAATACGCATTGTTTTCTGTGTTGAAAAATTCAAAAGTTTTGATGCTTCCTGCTGCAGTGTACTCGTTGTAAAAGGCAGCGGCGGTTTCTTCGATCGCTCTCCGTTTTTAATATCGTAAATTTTGTATGGCTGACCTTCAAGTTCCGCAAGAATATGTTCCAGCTGCTCCTTCGACCGAATATCTATCTTTTCCTTTTCTTTTCCATAGAACTTTGCTGTCAGAGGCTTTTTTTCTCCTTTGACATTCAAAAGCACTTCTAAGGTCCAGTATTCCTCAGGAATAAAAGAGTCGATCTCCTGCTCTCTGTCACAGATGATACGTAGTGCGACAGACTGTACACGGCCTGCACTCAATCCTCGCTTAACCTTTGCCCACAGCAGCGGACTGATCTTATATCCCACCATACGGTCCAGCATACGCCGCGCCTGCTGGGCATCCACCAGATCCATATCAATCTTTCTCGCCTGCTTGATTGAAGCTTTTACTGCTGACTTTGTAATCTCATTAAATGTAATACGATGCACCTGTTTATCCTCAAGTTTTAATGCCTGAGCAAGATGCCATGAAATTGCCTCTCCCTCACGGTCCGGGTCAGTCGCAAGATAAACTTTATCTGCCTTTTTCACTTCTTTACGAAGCATGGCCAGAATATCTCCCTTCCCCCGGATAGTGATATATTTCGGTTCAAAGTCATTCTCTATATCAATTCCCAATTGGCTTTTTGGCAGATCACGCACATGTCCATTGGATGCAACAACCATATAATTGGCTCCAAGGAATTTATTAATGGTTTTGGCTTTCGCAGGTGATTCCACAATAACCAAATATTTTGCCATAATACCCTCCACTATCTTCTCTCTATTATCAGTCACGTCTGTATATAGAATGAAAGACCGGGAAGGGTTCAATGACTTCCCGTTCCTATAATCTGACAACGTACTGATTCTGACCCATTGAGCGTATCTTTCCTTCAAGCTCCAGATTCGTCAGAATTCGAATCGTTTCTTTCAATGAAAGACCGCAATCTGCTGAAATTGTATCAACGTCTTTTGGGTTTAAACGTAAACTAGCATACACCAATTGTTCTGAATTATCAAGAGTAAGTTTCATTTTTTCATCAAAGCCCTTCTTTTCCTTAAGGTTTACAGGGTAATCTTCAAGTATATCTTCCGGCCGGAATACAAGCTTGGCGCCGTTTTGTATCAGTTCATGACAGCCTGCACTCAAAGAACTCTGAAAAGATCCGGGAAGCGCATAAATGTTCTTCCCCTGCTCCAGTCCCATATCCGCTGTAATCAAAGATCCGCTTCGCGATCTCGCTTCAATAACCAGCACCCCGTCGGACAAACCGCTGATGATCCGGTTCCTCATAGGAAAATGCCATGCCTTCGGAGGAACGTCCATCGTATATTCACTTATAATGCCTCCGCACCGTTTCATCTGCTCAAAAATCGGATAGTTTTCTCTCGGATAGCAGATATTCAGACCGCATCCGAGAACACCCCATGTGAGACCGCCGCCTTCCAGAGCTCCCCTGTGAGATTCACCGTCAATTCCTCTCGCCAGACCACTGATCACACCGATTCCCTGCTTTGCCAGTTCTCTTCCGAAATATCTGGCCGCTTCAAGCCCATAACCTCCCGCTTCTCTGGCACCGACAATCGCTATCATCGGCTGATTTTTCTCAGGCATCCGTCCGTAATAAAACAGTCCGGCAGGCACATCATAAATATGTTTTAACTTTTCCGGAAATCCGTCATCGACCCGGCTCAAAAATCTTCCCCCTGATCTTTCAAGCCTGTCAATACTCCTCTTAAGTGCCTCTTCGTCCTTTTCCTCATCGGAACAAAGCCTGTCGCATATCTTTTTCGAAATCCCCTTTACCTGTTCATATTGGGAATTTCTTCCATAATAAATATTCTTCGCTGTTTTAAAATAGCCCAACAATTTATCAATGGACCGGACACCAAGCCAGTCTCTGCTGCACAGCCAGAACCAGCATTCTCTTTCTGTCAATTCCATATCCCACCTCCGTAATCTTCATCCGGAAGACGGTAAGAAACCGCTTCTGCAAGCTGTGCGGCCCCAATCTGATCAAAGCCATCCAGATCACTGATCGTCCGGGCTACCTTTAAGATCTTCTGATAGATCCGTGCCGAAAAATGATAATGTTCATAAGCCTTTGCCATAAAAGACTGGCCCGCTTCATCCAGTTTGCAAAAACACTCTGTCATCCCCGAATTCATCTCGCTGTTGTACCGGATATCCATATCCTTAAAACGTTCTTCCTGACGCAGATAAGCCTGTGCTATCCGCTCTCTCATACAGTTGCTGTCTTCTGATACAGTATCCTCCGACAGATGACGATAATCAACTCTCGAAATATGTACACACAGATCCATGCGCTCCCGGACTGGACCGCTGATTTTTGACATATAACTGTGAATCTGCGAAGCGGTGCACCTGCATCGTTCCCTGTCCGGATAATAACCGCATCTGCAGGGATTCATCGCCCCTACGATCAAAGGATGCGCCGGAAAACAGTAATCCCCCCGGACTCTGTGTAAAAATACCTCCCCTGTCTCCAGAGGCTCTCTGAGTGACTCTAATGTACCTCTCGAAAACTCACCGAATTCATCAAGAAATAAAATTCCCCCGTGAGCCAGACTCACTTCTCCCGGCACCGGTATCGCTCCGCCCCCGATCATTCCCTTATCCGACAAGGTGTGATGAGGTCTTCGAAAAGGTCTTGACTGCATAAGACCGCTTCCCGGCTTTAGTTTACCGGCGGCACTGTGGATCTTTGTCACCATCAGCTGTTCCTCCCGACTCATCGGAGGCAATATGTAAGGCATCCGCTCGGCCATCATCGTTTTACCGCTCCCCGGAGGCCCGATCATTAAAAGATGGTGATGCCCCGCCGCACTGATCTGAATACATCGTTTTGCCATCTCCTGCCCACGTATATCCCCAAAATCCGGCGCATAAATAACCGATTCTTCCGCATGATGCTCCTGCCTGAACACTTCCACCTCTTTGCGTCCCTGAAGATGAAGAATCATCTCCTGAAGTGAACGTATACCGTACACCTTCATCTCATGGATCAAAACAGCCTCTCCCGCATTATCCACAGGGACAAAGCACTGTTTAAATCCACATTCCAAAGCCCGGCTCACCATGGACAGGATACCCTTGACCGGCACAAGCTTTCCGCTCAGCCCCAGTTCACCGATAAATATACTGTTTTCCAAAAATTCCGGATTCATCTGCTCGACACAGCAAAGAAGTGCAACTGCAATTGGAAGGTCAAACCCTGTGCCTGCCTTTCTGAAATCAGCAGGCGATAAATTAACAACATAACGCTTCGGCGGCAGTCCGTAACCCGAATTACGAAGTGCCGTATAAATACGGGGAGCGGATTCCCGTACCTCGCCGGAAACCTCTCCGACGATATGAAAAGACGGAAGACCATTGCTCAAATCTGCCTCCACCTGAACAATTCGTCCGTCAATTCCCACACAGGAGGCTGTATATACTTTACAAAACATTCTTCTTTTCCTTTCCAACGAAAGGCAATACCTGTTTTTATTTTACATCCTCATAACTTTTTTTCAATCCAAATGTTTCGACTTTTTTCTTGACCGGGGTAAATACCCCCGATATAATAGACCATAACGTTTATAGAACATTTTAAAAGGAGAAGACAGATTATGAAAGCAGTCATTCAAAGAGTTACTCGCGGAAAAGTAACGATCGAGGGAAAGGTTCACGGAGAAATCGGCCGCGGTTTTGTCGTTTTACTCGGTGTTGCAAAAGATGACACAAAAGAAGACATGGATTATCTTGTCAAAAAAATTTCCGGTCTGAGAGTTTTCGAAGACGCTGAAGGTAAGATGAATCTTGGCCTTAGAGATGTAAACGGTGAACTTCTCATCATTTCCCAGTTTACTCTTTTTGCCAATACAAAAAAAGGTAATCGGCCGAGTTTTGTGGATGCAGGACTCCCTGAACCTTCCAAGGCCTTTTATCTTGAATTTATTCAGGCTTTCCGTTCCCTTGGATTTAACGTGGGTGAAGGGGAATTCGGTGCGGATATGGCTGTTGAACTGGTCAATGACGGACCTGTGACCATTATTATTGACTCAAAAAATCGCTGACTAAAAAAGGTCACATATTTCCATGAAAACATGAAAATATATGACCTTTTGCTATTTGTCCCTTGACATTATGTGATACCTTCATATTTTTCCTTGGCATCACAATATTTTTTTTATCTCATCCATAAATGTATTCACATCTTTAAACTCTCTGTACACGGAAGCAAAGCGAACATAGGCAACCGCGTCCAGATCTTTAAGCCGGTTCATCACGATCTCACCGATTTCCTGTGCCGGTATCTCCCGCTCTTCCCGATTAAAAATCTCTGTCTCTACCTCATCCACAAGCCGATTGATCTGATCCGCTGAAATCGGCCGCTTATGACAGGACCGAAGGATGCCTGACACAATTTTCTGACGATCATAAGGCTCTCGATTATTATCTTTCTTTATAACAATCAAAGGAATAGTTTCTACTTTTTCATAAGTCGTAAATCGTTTCTTACAGCCATTACACTGTCTGCGGCGACGAATAGAACTTCCATCCTCAGCCGGGCGTGAATCAATGACTTTCGAATCAGTCTCTCCGCAAAATGGACACTTCATTTTTTTATCCTCCTCATTAAATTTATTATAATAGAGGAAAAAAAAGCGGTCAACCATTTTTCTCCAAAAAGTCAGTAAAATCAAGGCTTACAGCCCTCAGTCGGGCGTGTGATCTCCTCCATACAGACATCAACGAGAATTATATCCGCTCCAATTTGCCGGACACACTTCCACCCGATAATATATTCTGTATCTCTTCCGAGAAGACCACACCATTTTCCCTGTCCCGGAACAATCAACTGGCATATCATGCCTGTTTTCGGATCAAACTCCACATCCGCCACAAAACCGATCCGCTGACAATCCTTTATATTGATTACCTCTTTTTGACGAAGCTCACAGATGCGCATGTCCGACTCCCTTAAATATCCTTACTTTATTCTATGCAAGGCCGATGACTCATGTGACATCACCGTAAGCCGCCTCCACATAATCCTTTAATGCGTCCGGATTCACAATGATCTGAGCGCCGCGCACGCCTGCGCTGACTGCAATCTCATCATAAAGCATGGCAGTTTCGTCAAACCATGTCGGATATTTCTTTTTCATGCCTACCGGTGAACATCCACCGCGGATATATCCTGTAAGGCCAAGAAGCTCTTTAACATGGGTCATTTCTATTTTCTTATCTCCTGAAATCTTTGCCGCTTTTTTAAGATCCAGTTCCATCATAACAGGTATACAAAATACCATAATTCCTTTTTTCTCTCCGCGAACGACCAGTGTCTTAAAAATCTGATCTTCCGGAAGGCTCACCTGGGATGCCACATGGGCACCGCTTAAATGCTCCTCATCAAATTCATAGGTCTCCACACGAAACGGAATACCCGCCTGCTCCAAAAGACGCATGGCATTTGTCTTTGTTTTATCTGTCTCTTTCTTTTTTGCCATCCTTTCATCTTCCCTTTCTCTTGCATTACCTCATAAATTATACTATAATCTTTCTCATAATTCCAGTGAGGTGTTCATATGAAATTCAGACCATGTATTGATATACACAACGGTAAAGTTAAACAGATCGTCGGAGGAAGTTTAAAAGATGAGGGTGATCAGGCTGATGAAAATTTTGTATCCGCCCAGGATGCTGCCTGGTATGCCCGTCTCTACTCCAAAGATCATATTCAGGGAGGCCATATCATTCTTCTGAATCCGGAATCTTCCGAATATTATAAGGCAGATTGTGAGCAGGCCCTGAAAGCACTCGCTGCCTATCCGGGCGGACTACAGATCGGAGGCGGCATCCATTCAGGAAATGCCCGGGCTTTTCTCGACGCAGGTGCCTCTCACGTTATCGTCACATCCTATGTGTTTAAAGACGGACATATCCATTTTGACCGGTTAAAAGCCCTTTCTGAGCAGATTGGCAAAGAACATCTTGTCCTCGATGTCAGCTGCAGAAAAAAAGGCAATGATTATTATATCGTCACAGACCGCTGGCAGAAATTTACTTCCGAAAAAATGGACCTTGAAACACTTGACCGTCTCGTTCCCTACTGTGATGAATTTTTAATTCATGCGGTTGATGTGGAAGGAAAAGCTTCCGGAATTGAAAAAGACCTTGCGGCAATGCTGGGTGATTTTACAAAATGTCCGGTGACCTATGCCGGAGGTGTGGGTTCTTTCGAAGATCTTCGCCTTTTAAAGGAACTTGGAAAAGACCGGATCAATGTCACCATCGGAAGTGCTCTTGATCTTTTCGGAGGACCTATTCCCTATGAACGTGTAAAAAATCTCGGAACCAATCAGGAAGGTGCATTATGATCGAACTTAAAGATGTCATGCCTATCTCCTTTTTAAAAAAAGAAGCTTTCACAGGCAGCTATAAAGGCATGCGTTACCGCATGGCCAAGAAAGAAGTTCCTCTTTCTGAAAACTCTGAAGAAAAACAGACTGTCCTCTCTGTTTTTATCTGGCCCCAGCCTTTTTGTTTTGACAAAACAGAGGACAGTAAAAAAACAGAAAAACTTTTTGATTTCTCTCCGGAGGGCATAGAAGAAGCGGTCGCATGGCTCAACAATATGCATATAAGTGAAAAAAAACGCTGGACAAAAGATTAGAATCTTTGTCCAGCCTTTTCTTTTTATTTATGCTTTTTTCAACACAGCCTCTATCGAAGCTTTCACAATCGCTAACCCTTCCTTAAGGACTTCATCTTCGATCGTAAGCGGAGGCATCAGTTTCAATACCCCGTCCTTACGTCCGGCAACTTCCATAATGATATGTCTGTCAAAACCTTCATGTACAGCTTCAAGCGCAAATGCCGGATTTATCTTTCCGAAATCAATTCCCCACATAAGTCCCATACCTCTGTAAGAAAGTCTGGAATCCAACGGAAGAATCTCCTCTTCAATATATCTTGCTACAATCTTTTCTTTTCTCTTCACTTCGTCATCCAGATGATGGTCAACAAAATAGTTAATTCCCGCAGTTCCTCCGACAAAAGATAACTGATTACCGCGGAATGTACCATTATGCTCTGCCGGTCTGAAAATATCCAGTTCCGGACGCATCAGTAAAAGTGCCATCGGCATACCGAAACCGCTGATCGATTTAGATAAAATGATCATATCCGGCTGAATGTCTGCTCTCTCAAAGGAGAAAAATGTGCCCGTACGTCCATTCCCTACCTGAATATCATCACATACCATGAGAATATCGTTCTCTGTACAGATTCTACGAATCTCCCGGAGCCATTCAACACTGGCCACATTAATTCCGCCCTCTGCCTGGACCGTCTCAAGGAAAATAGCTGCCGGCTTATCTACACCGGAATGATCATCCTCTAAAATCCATTTGAGATAGGCAATGGAATCCAGTGTACCGTCATAAGGTGCAAAAGTTACATGTCCAAGCGGAACACACGCACCTTCTCTGCTTGTTCTGTCTGTTGTCATGGATAAGCTTCCCATCGTCATTCCGTGAAATGCTCCGGAAAATGCGATAACTCCGGATCTTCCCGTGTTCTTTCGCACCAGTTTCAATGCGGCTTCAATGGCATTCGTTCCGGTAGGACCACAACACATGACTTTATAATTCATATTTCTCGGCTCAAGAATCTTCTCTTTAAATGTCTGTAAAAACTCTTCCTTCGCCTGAGTATACATATCCAGAGCATTGATAATATGATCTTCGCTCAGATATTCCACAATCTTTGCTTTAATCTCCGGGTTATTATGTCCATAATTCATAGAACCGGCAACAGCCAGAAAATCAATATATCGTTCACCTTCAACCGAAAAAATCTCAGCATTCTTAGCTTTGCTGAACTCTACTGGGTATTTTCTGCAATAAGATCTTACTTCTGATTCAGTGCTTTCAAAAACTTCAAACATTATGTGATTTTTTCCTCCATTCATTTTTCAGTTGTCTATCACAAACCATCATGTCTTATTATACCCCTTATCTCATCGAAGTCAATTTATTTTTGGTTACTGCTGAAGATAGGTTCGCATATTTTTCAGAGCGTTTTTCTCAATTCTTGAAATCTGGGCCTGAGAAATAGCTAATTCGGCGGCTACCTCCATCTGGGTTTTTCCCTCAAAAAAACGCATATCAATAATTTTACGTTCTCTGTCCCCAAGCCGTTCAATCGCATCCCGAAGTGCGATATTTTCTACCCAGGAGGCTTCTGTATTTTTTGTATCCTTCACCTGATCCATGATACAAAGCTTATCACCGCCCTCCGAATAGACCGGTTCATACAAAGACATAGGGCTCTGTATGGCATCCATGGCAAACACCACATCTTCTTTACTGATACCGATCTCCCCGGCTACTTCCATAACCGAAGGCTCTCTGTTATTTTGTTTAATAAAAGCTTCCCTGGCATAGATGGCTTTGTATGCGGTATCTCTTAAAGACCGGCTGACCCGGATACTGTTATTATCTCTGAGATACCTCCGGATCTCACCAATGATCATAGGAACCGCATAGGTTGAAAATTTAACCCCCTGATTCAGATCAAAATTGTCAATAGCCTTCATCAGACCGATACACCCTACCTGAAACAGATCATCCGGATTTTCATTCGTATTGGAAAATCGTTTAATGACACTGAGTACGAGTCGAAGATTTCCCCGGATATACTCTTCTTTTGCCGCCGCGTCTCCCGACTTTATACGTAAAAGCAAAGCTTCCTTCTCCTCCTCCTTCAGGAGAGGAAGCTTTGACGTATTTACGCCGCATATTTCAACCTTACCCTGAGCCATAATCAGAATCCTCCTTACTACACTTACATTGTCATTGAAGTACAGTAAAGATTTTTCACATTCTGATTTTCTATTATACAGGATTTTACAAAATAAAAAAATTATTGGGGCTTGACAAACAGGACTTTCTCAACTCATCCGGTTCATTTCCTTCTTCAGACGAAGAATAATTTTTTTCTCAAGCCGTGATATATATGACTGAGAAATTCCCAAAAGATCCGCAACTTCCTTTTGTGTACGGTCATAGCCGTCCTTCGTATTTATCCCAAAACGAAGTTTGATGATCGTCTGTTCTCTTGGAGACAGACAACGGATCGCTTTATTCAGAAGCATCCTGTTAACTTCCCCTTCGATGCCTTTATAAATAACATCCTCATCGGTTCCCAGAATATCTGATAAAAGCAGTTCATTGCCATCCCAGTCCACATTAAGAGGTTCGTCAATGGATACTTCCATACGGGTCTTGTTATTTCTCCTCAAATACATTAAAATCTCATTTTCAATACATCGGGATGCATACGTCGCCAGTTTAATATTTTTATCCGGATTGAAGGAATTGATCGCTTTTATAAGACCAATTGTCCCGATAGATATTAAATCCTCCACGCCGACACCCGTATTATCAAACTTTCTCGCAATATACACAACAAGCCGTAAATTATGTTCGATCAGCACCTCACGGCCATCCTTCTCTCTCTCCGTTCCCAGCATCCGAATGGCCTCTGCTTCTTCCTCATTTTCCAGCGGAACCGGCAGTACATCCGCACCGCCTATATAAAAAATGTCACCCCCGTTTTGTCTTGAATAATTTTGAGAATGACGCCGCATTCCATACCGGAATTTTGCCGGTACTATCGCATTACATATCATATTCTGCTCCTTCCGCACACATTACTTTTCAGAATATCCGGATGCATAATGGCATTATATTCTCCCATGGAACTGATCTTCCCGGGATAAATTCCAATAATGCATCCATGTCTCTTGATTTTTCGCCTCTGATTTTGAAAAATCAGCTTATCCGCTGTAACTCCCCATAAAATTCCATGCTCTTTTCCGATGGAATGATACGGAATAGGACGAACATAATAATGCCCGTCTCTGCCAGTCAGACAATGCTTCAAGCTCTCATATTCCACGAGACAGACCGGTTTTCCTGTAAAGGGTTCATATAAACGATTACCCGTATCTACAAGTGCTTTGACCATGATATGCTGTCTGTTCATAAAAATATGAAGGCTGCCTCTGTAATTTTTTATTGAATATTCCTTTGCAATATGAGTGTGAAAGAAAATGAACCGGCACAGACTTCCTAATAAAAAGAATGTACCGCATAAGAGAATCTGGTGGTGAACAGATTTTATCGAATGCGCACGTGAGAAAGAAACATGTGAATCACTAACGGTTTCCCATCACCTCCTGCATATGATTGTCCCCATTATACTCCGACGTTGAAAAATATTTTGTCAAACGGTTGACGGATTTACATAAAAGTTTTCAACATTTTTTTCTTTTAATAAAAGGAAAAAAAGCACCCTCCGAATTCTCCTGAACTCGGAAGATGCTCCTGCCTTTTGATTCAATTTATTATTTCTTCTGTAAGAAACTTGGAATCTGGATCGTACCTGTTCCAACTGTTGTTTCTTTCTTTGTGATCGGTGTTCTCTGTACCGGTGCAGCTGTTTTGAATGAAGGCTGCGGATTGCTGTTAAATGCCGGACGTTCGTTCGCTTTCTTCATAAATGTAGAAGTCTGGCTTGCGCTTTCCTGTGCTTCAAGTCCTGTAGCAATAACTGTGATGGAACATGAATCCGGTGTGCTTTCATCATACATAGCACCAAAGATAATATTTGCAGATTCTCCTGCAAGTTCTTCAACATACATAGCTGCTTCATTCGCCTCAATAAGTCCGATATCACCGGAGATATTGATAACGATATCTGTTGCACCCTCAATTGTTGTTTCAAGAAGCGGGCTTGTTGTTGCCTGCTTAACCGCATCAAGTGCTTTGTCATCGCCATGACCTTCACCGATACCGATATGTGCAATACCCTTATCCTTCATAACTGTCTGGATATCTGCAAAGTCAAGATTGATCAGTCCAGGAACATTGATCAGGTCTGTGATACCCTGTACACCCTGCTGTAAAACTTCATCTGCTTTCTTTAAAGCATCCGGCATGGATGTACGTCTGTCAACGATCTCAAGTAATTTATCATTCGGAATAATGATCAGTGTATCTACATTCTCTTTAAGATTCTCGATACCTGCATTTGCATTCACCATTCTCTGTTTTGCTTCAAAACGGAAAGGCTTTGTTACAACGCCGACTGTGAGACATCCAAGGCTCTTGGCAATTCCTGCAACGACAGGAGCCGCACCTGTTCCTGTTCCGCCGCCCATACCGCATGTGACAAAAACCATATCTGCACCTTTGATCAGTTCTGTCAGTTCATCAACGCTTTCTTCGGCAGCCTTTGCGCCTACTTCCGGTTTTGCTCCCGCGCCAAGACCCTTTGTCAACTTTTCGCCAATCTGTACAAGCTGATTCGCCTTACATAACTGTAAAGCCTGTCTATCTGTATTTACGCCAATGAATTCCACACCGACAATATTCTCCTCGATCATACGATTTACTGCATTATTTCCGGCACCGCCAACGCCGATAACCAAAATTTTGGCTGCTGCATCCATTTCATTTGTTTTTATCTCAAGCAAGGTAGTTCCTCCTTTTAATATTAATCTTTTTCTCAATTTGCATTATCATATTATATAATATAGTTTTTCACAAAAATAATCAACCGTTTATTTTAATTTTCTTTTGTAAAAACAATAGAATTTTTCGTAGAATCATAGTTCTCTAAATGTAATATTCCTTTGATTTGTTCCGTTTCCACCATGCTTTGAAGTTCCGGAAGAATATTAGCCATCTCCACCGCTTTCTCTTCAAGCAGAACCGGGGTTCCAAATCCCACCCGAATATTATCATTTATGTAGACTGTAAATTTCCCATTTTTATCGATTTCTATCTTTTGTGCCTTTATATTATGGTCTATAAGCAGCTGACATAGTTCTATAATTCCCTTATATGTGGTCTCATTCTCTATGGAAATCTTCTGTTCGATTTCCATATTTTCCAGCGAAATACCTTCGATGACCGCTACGGTGTCTTTTGGATCAGACAAAATTTCCTGTATGATCCCATTGTCATCAAAATAACAATAGCTCCTTCCCTGTCTGAGGCATCCGATAATATTTGTTTCAAACACTTCAATACAGATCATATTGCGGTTCTCAACTTTAACCTGGATCTTTTCCAGAAAAGGAACATCTTCTGTTTTGTATCTGAAATATTTCAGATAGCATAACAATGTATTGGGCATATTTTCCGGAAAATTCATCAATGCTTTTACTTCATCTTCACTATAGGTTTTATTACCGATGATTCGGACATCCTCCAGTTTAAAACCATAGACAATGCCTGTAAAAGCTCCCACAAGAAGGATGAATATAACAACCGCCAGTTTCCGCCCGCGATGTGACTTTGCCGGCTTATCTTCACTTCTGTGAGATCTTTTCCATGCTTCCTCCTCATCTTCATCTTCGTATTCCGACTCTTCATATTCTTCTAATTCTTCTAGCTCTTCAAATTCCTCAAATTCCGTAAAATCTTCATCCTGATAATAATTTTTATCCACGGTATATCCACCTATTTTCCTTCAATCACTTTAATTTTTGCTCCAAGCCCAGTCAAATCTTTGCATATATCCTGATAACCACGCTCTATAAAGATGGAGTTTTCTACGATACTATCACCTTCTGCCATAAGGCCGGCAATCACTAATGCTGCTCCGCCCCGCAAATCCTTTGCATATACGTGGCCGGCTTTTAACTTCGCAACGCCCCGGATGACGGCCCTGTTATTTTTTATTTGTATATCCGCCCCCATTTTATTCAGTTCTTCTGCAGTTCCAAATCGATTTTCAAAAACATGTTCAAAAATCCTGCTCTCACCGACAGCCTTTGTAAGGACTGCCATAAGCTGAGACTGAAGATCTGTAGGAAAACCCGGAAATGGCTGGGTATGAATATCCTCAATTGAAAACAGTCTTCGGGATGATCTCAGACAGATTCCCCGATCTGTCAGACGAATCTCACATCCCATCTTTTCACATATTTGAAGCAGGCAGTGTATATGTTCTTCCTTCACACCGCATACCTCAATTTCTCCGCCGGCTCCCGCAGCGGCGAGCAAATATGTGCCGGCAACAATTCGATCGCCCATTACCTGATACTCCGTATCACATAAAGGACACTTTCCTAAAATACCAATACGCTCTGTGCCCGCACCAATGATACGGACACCCATACGTTTCAGAAACTCTGCCAGATCCACAATTTCCGGCTCACGGGCCGCATTGTGAATCCAGGTCACACCTTCGGCTTTAACAGCCGCCATCATAATATTCTCTGTAGCACCCACACTCGGATAAGGCAATTGGATTTCTTCTCCGGACAAAACTTTCGTGTCACAATATATCTGCCCTTCCTGTTCCTGTATATGTACACCCATCCGGCTAAGAGCTTTCAAATGTATATCCACCGGACGTGCACCAATCGTACATCCTCCCGGATAATCCAGAGAAAACTGAGCGCATCTGCCAACCATAGCTCCGAGGAGCAAAATGGATGACCGCATCTTTCCGATACACTCTTTTGCCAGCTTTGACGCATCGATATCCGATGCATCGATCCACACTGTACTTCCATCGATGAAAATGCTGCATCCAATGCTCTTCAATACTTCCAGCATATACCGAACATCCAGAATCCATGGACATTCACGGATTACTGTGGTTCCCCGGTGCAGCAAAGACGCTGCAATGATCGGAAGCGCTGCATTCTTGGATCCTTGAATTTTCACAGTCCCCTTCAGTTTTTCTCCGCCGGATATGAAATATGATGCCACATCAATACCTCCGCACACAAACTATAACACATTGTATGCAGAAATTTTCAAAATGTTTCCCTGTCAGGACTCGGGACCAAATCGGATACTTCGCGAGACGCTCAGCACAAGTCCGATTTCACACAATAGAAAGGTTACAGACGTACCTCCATAACTTATGAAGGGCAATGTAACTCCGGTATTTGGCAATGTATTTGTTACAACGCCGATATTAATGCAGGCCTGAAGGCCGATCTGGGCCATAACACCGATCACGATCAGTGCCGAATATAAATCCGGTGCACTGTTTGCAATCATCATACACCGCCACATCAGTAATATAAAGAGAAGAATAATGGCAATAGCACCAAAGAGTCCCAGCTCTTCACAGATAATCGAAAAAATCATATCATTATGTGCTTCCGGCACATAAGAAAGCTTCTGCACACTCCGTCCAAGTCCCTTTCCAAAGACTCCGCCGGAGCCGATCGCATACAAAGCCTGGCGGGTCTGATAACCATATTCGGATGTTTCCACATGAAGCCATGCATCAATTCGGTCCATACGATAGGCCGCCACCTTCAAAAAGACGGCGACAAGACCAATACCCGCCAAAATGACCCCGCCGAATATTTTATACTGATTACTTGCTACAAAAATAATAATAAAAGCAATTCCAAGCAGAATAATTCCTGTACTCAGATTGGATACCGTAACAAGAACGATCATCGGAAGCGTAAGTGCAAAACATTTAACAACACCTCGCCAGTTTTTCAGCTGATTAACACTCTGACTGGCAACATGCGCCAGAAAAACAATCAGTACCGCTTTAGCGATCTCCGATGGCTGGAATCTGAGAGGTCCGATTTCGATCCATCGTTTCTGTCCATGGCTGGCTGCACCGTAAACGAGCACGATGGCCAAAAGAATATTCATACCGATATAGGCAATAAAAGTAAAGCGTTTCCAGAAATTATACGGAATACGACTGATAAAGATCATTCCTGTAAATCCCAGAAGTGCAAACATTCCCTGACGCTTCAAATAATAAAAGGAATCACCTTCATTGACAATCTGCGAATTATAAGCACTGGTACTATAAATCATTACAAGTCCAAAGCATACAAGGAAAATAACAATAAACAAAAGGCTGTAGTCAAAATATTTTTCTGTCTTTACTCTTTTGCGCTTCTTTTTTTGTCCACTTACTGTCCTGTTCTGTGACATGCAAACACCTCAGTTTCCGCTTGGCTCTCAGTCCGCAAATTTGTTGACAAGTTCTTTAAAAATTCTGCCGCGTTCTTCATAGCTTTTAAACATATCCCAGCTTGCACATGCCGGTGACAAAAGAACAGCATCACCGTTCTCAGCCTTATCTATACAAAGGCGAACAGCCTGCTCAAAACTCTCTGCTCGTATAATATTTTCGAAGCCATGGCGTCTTGCACACGCTTCAATCTTATCTGCTGTTTCTCCGATCAAGACAAGTAAACGTACTTTTCCGTCAAAAGTTTCGATCCACTCATCATAAGTACTTTCTTTATCATATCCACCGCCAATGAGAATCGTCGGCCGGACCATCGCCTGAACGGCTTTAATTGCCGCATCCGGATTGGTTCCCTTAGAATCATTGTAATAGCAGACACCCTTCTTCTCTGTGACAAACTCGATCCGGTGTTCAACACCCATAAAGGATGTGATCGTCTTACGAATCGTATCCACAGGAACACCAAGGCACTCGGCCATAGCGGCCGCAGCCATCACATTTTCCATATTGTGAAGTCCGAGAAGCTTCAATTCATCTGATGTACAGATAACATCTTCATGACCGTTTTTCGCCCGATAAATCTTCTTATCATGGAAATAAAAACCTTCTTTGAGCACCTGAGTGCCTGAAAAATAAATGACCTGAGGAACTGCTTTTTCTCCGATGTCCCGCGTCAGCGGATCATCATAATTCAATATCACATAATCCTCTGATGTCTGATTTTTCATAATATTCTTTTTTGCCTCAACATAACCTTCCATCGTATGATGACGATTCAGATGATCCGGAGTCAGATTTAAAATAGCACTCACTCTCGGATGAAAAGCATCAATGGTCTCCAGCTGAAAACTGGAAGTCTCCGCAACAATATAAGCTTCATCTGTTGTATCCATAGCCACACCTGTATACGCTGTACCGATGTTGCCCACCACATAAACTTCCTTGTAATAATTTTTAAGGATTTCCCCGACAAGAGTCGTTGTCGTTGTTTTTCCATTTGTTCCTGTAATCGCAGCAATCGTTCCTTTTGCGAACTGATCCGCCAGTTCAAGTTCGCCCCAGATGATCACTCCGGCCTCCCGGATTCGATTAACAAATTCAGCATCTGTCGGAATTCCCGGACTTAAAACAGCAATGTCCAGTGTCCGTATCACTTCATCTGTCAACGCTCCGATAATAATAGAAACTTCACGTGAGTTTTTCGGAAGTTTTTCACGCACACCTTCTTCTGTGAGTTTTTCATTTCCATCATAAAGAATGATGTCAGCATCTGTTTTTAACAACAAACCGGCCGCACCGATGCCGCTGATTCCTGTTCCGGCAACAAGTACCCTTTTATTCTTCAAATCCATATGTATTTTCCTCCTGTTTATCTACAATACATAACTAAAGTGCTAAAAATCCAATAAGACATAAAATGGCTGTTATAATAGAGAAAACAGCAACAACTTTTGTTTCCGGCCATCCGCACAATTCAAAATGATGGTGGATCGGAGCCATTTTAAAGAACCGTTTTCCTCCTGTCTTCTTAAAATAAGTTACCTGAATGATAACAGAAATAACCTCTACCAGATATATGAGTCCGAAGATCATAATGAAAATCTGCATATTCATCATACTTGCCGTTGCCGCAACAAAACCACCAAGAGCAAGAGAACCTGTATCTCCCATAAACACCTTTGCCGGATACACATTAAACAGCAAAAATCCAAGAAGACTTCCTGCTACAGCTGAAGTGATCGGTGACAGACCGCTGTTCACGCCAATCGCAACAACGGTGAGAAATACTGCAACAAGCACGGTTACACTGGAAAGAAGTCCGTCAAGACCATCTGTAAAGTTTGTTCCGTTAACTGTTCCAAGAAAAACAATAAACATAAAAATAACAAACAGCCATCCCGGAAGATGAATATAAAATCCATTCTCAAAGCCGCCTGTAAAAGGAATGAGAATTCCTGTTCCCACATCAGTAAAATTCATCAGATAATAGACAAACACACCGGCAATAATGAACTGTCCCGCCATTTTCTGCAGCGGTGTCAATCCAAGATTTCTTTTTTTCACGACTTTAATATAATCATCCATAAATCCAACAATACCAAAACCAAGTGTGGCAAAGGCCACCGGAATAATTGCCGGATAATCCTTCATATAAATCAAAGATGTCACAATAACACTGACAATAAAGATCACACCACCCATTGTAGGTGTTCCGGATTTTTTCTGATGCGCAGCCGGCCCTTCATCACGAATAAACTGTCCGAATTTCAGTTTATGAAGAAACGGAATAACTACAGGGCACAAAACGGCACTGATTATAAATGCAATAAGTGCTGGTAAGACAATTGTATATTTCATAATTACACCTCTCGTTTAATTCTTTCGTATTCTGTCCAAATTCAAGATTATAATACCTTATGTATATATTGTAAAGCGTTTCAGGATAATTTGCCCTTCTCTGTGTCTTCCGGGATTTCTTTCTCTTCCGGAAACAGATAAGGCAGTACCATCTCAAATATTTCACTCATGACCGGAGCAGCTATTGTTCCGCCATAGTAGGTACCGACCGGCTCATCGATCAATATAATTCCTATGATCTGCGGATTTTCCACCGGTGAAAATCCTATAAAAGATGCGATATATTTACCGGAGCCTCTCGGCAGTTTCTGGGAGGTTGCTGTCTTTCCACCTACCTGATAACCTGTGACCTGACCATTTTTTCCGGTTCCCTCAGATACAACCAGACCAAGAAGTTTTTTCATTGTCTCCGATGTCTCCGGCAGGATGGCACCTGATTTTACAGGATATTCAAACACTCTTTGTTTATTGCCGCGGACATCTGTCGTATACACGCCAAAATGGGGCGTCACAAGATTCCCTCCGTTAATCACTGCACTGACAGCTCTCAAAAGCTGAAGGGGTGTAATCTGAAAAGACTGACCAAAGGAAATCGTCGCCAGCTCAACGGCACCCACATTTTCAATTTTATGCATGATAGATCCAGCTTCTCCGGGAAGATCCACTCCCGTCTTCTCAAAGAGACCAAGTTTCCTAAAATACTCATACATGCCTTCGATGCCCACCCGTGCTCCCACATCCATAAAAACCGGATTGCAGGAATTCATAAATCCCTGTGTGAATGTCTCACTTCCGTGGCCGCCTGCCTTATGACATCGTATCCTCCGATCCGCAACAACACGAAATCCGGGACAGGAAAAAGTATCATTTAATCCAACCACCTTCTTTTCGAGGGCTGCCGTTGCCGTAATGATCTTAAATGTCGATCCCGGTTCATATGTATCATTAATACAGCCGTTCCGCCACATCTGATTGAGCAGGTCCTGCGTATTCACTGCATCATCCGACTCCGTATTTAATGTAAAAGGTTCATTCAGATCAAACTCCGGAACGTTCACCATTGCATAGAGCTCACCATTCTGGGGATTCATCAGAATCACCGATACACTTTTCGCCTGCTTTTGTAACATCACCTTCTCTGCAATTTGTGTAACATAGGCCTGAATATTATAATCCAGACTTATATGAAGGCTTTCACCCATAACCGGATCGATACGGGTTTCTGCACTGTTTTTAACTTCAATCCCACGGACATCCGTTGTTGTGAGAATTTTTCCTTCTTTTCCCTGAAGATAATCATCATATTTAACTTCAAGCCCTATGATTCCCTGGTTATCTCCTCCGGTAAATCCCAGAATTTTCGCCCCCAGAGAATCATAAGGGTAATAGCGGGCATAATCTTCATCAACCATGACGCCATCCAGCTTATAACTTCGAATCAGATCACCGGTCTCCTTCGGAACATTCGAACAGATCCGTTCAATTGAGGATACTTTTTCTACCCTTTTACGCACAGTCTCTGCATCCATATCAAGTACCTTTGACAATGTCTGTATGACTTTTTCAGGTTCTTTGATCTGATTATGGATGACAGAAATTGTACATACCGATTTATTAGTAGCCAGAGCCACACCGTTACGGTCATAGATAATTCCCCGTTCTGCTTTAATGACTCTTTCTCTCTCATGAAGATCATCTGCCCGCTCTTTATAATATTCTGAGCGATTTACCATAATATACCACATACGGAATAGTAGAATGATAAACAAAAAAATAATGATCAGAAGCGTAACAAGCATCTTTTTTCTCTGATAAACTCTTATCTTCACAAAATCACTCTGAAAATATTTTGTATACTATATTCTTTCTAATCCATCTTTATTCCGTTCTTCTCCATAAATTCAGCCACATCATCCCAGTAATATTCGCCTGTCACGTCATCATATCCATCCGAATCTTCATCTGTCCACTGACTCTGGAATTCAATCAGTTTTTCATAATCTTCATCCGTCATATCATCATCGTCATCGTCGTCATCATCACCGCTCTCATCGGTTCCTGACGGAGATTCCGGATCACCGTTGCCCCAGGCATAATTTTCTTTTATAGTGACATCTTCTCCTTCAGGGAAAATCTGAAGATAAGGAAGAACTTCACTCAAAATATCACCAGCCATCTTTGTCGGCGTACCGCTGTCTTCCTGATTATCTTTTAATTCATCAATAACAACATACACAACGACCTGCGGATCTTCAACCGGTGCAAAACCGATAAAAGAAACCACATATTTGCCCGTACCACGCGGTACCTTTTCCGCAGTACCTGTTTTACCGCCGATCGTATAACCTTCGACCCGGGCTGCCGTACCTGTTGTAAATGATCCATCATCCGCAACCGTCTGATGCATAGCTTCTTTTAACCAGTCACAAGTATCCTCGGAAAGCGTATTTCTCACCAGCACCTTATCAATCGACTTTACCACGTGTCCGCTTTCTGTCGTGATCTCTTTTACTACATGGGGCTGATAATAATTACCTCCATTTATAATGGAAGAAAATGCTGCGACCATCTGTACCATCGTCAGGTTAAATCCCTGACCGAATGCACTGGTTGCAAGCTCAAATCGTCCCATCGTTTCTTCATTAAAAATGAGGCTCTCAGCTCCCGCTTCACCCGGAAGATCAATACCCGTCTTCTGTCCAAAACCATATAAATGATGATATTTAAGCATATCGGTTATACCCAACTTAGCCCCGATCTGCATCAATGCATCATTGCAAGACCACATAATCGCTTCCTGAAGACTTGTTGTTCCATGGCCATAAACATTATCGCAGGCAATATGCTGCATTCCTGCCCCATCAAAAAGTTCTTCACCGCCATCACACATAAATACATCTGATGTGGATACTTTGCTTTCATCCAGTGCTGCACCGATTGTCAGCGGTTTTACTGTGGAACCGGGTTCATAGGTATCACTGACACAGAAATTACGCCAGAGCTTATTATATAATTCCACAATTTCCGCATCGGACAATGCCTCTATTTCTTCTTCTGTATAAAAAGCAGTCAGATCCCTCGGTTTATTCAGATTAAAGGTTGGCGCCTCCGCCATAGCAAGTATTTCTCCATTATTTGGATTGGCTACAATAACTCCTATATTATTACACTCACGCTCAGCTAAAAGCTGATTGACATATTTCTCCGCGATTCTCTGAATA
>JAEDDO010000143.1 GCA_016298055.1 Frisingicoccus sp. | reverse complement strand
AGAGGATATATGGATGACCTAAAAGAAAATACAGATGACAGAATTGTTACTTCTCAGCGGAACACGGCTGTGGTCTGGCATGTTTTTATCTTGGAAATATGTATCTGTTTGGATGCGGCTGTGAATCTGATGAAGATAAAGCTTTTCTCTATTATCGTCGGGCAGCGGAAATGGGAATATATGAAGCGAAGGTTATGATGTGGGAAGCAGAAAAGCTCTATGATGAATAGGTGACTACGAGACAGATTCATAGCCACCTAAGATGCGTATTGTACCTTCAAAAGAATATAAAGAAGATGTCTATAAATCTGTACCGTGACCACCCAGAAGTGCTTCAACATTTAAGAGACCATAGCCCTGCTGTGTGCGCGGAAGATGAAGATCCGTTGCTGTGGACTGAAGAAGCCGCTTGATTTCTTCATTTGACTTATCAGGATATTTACTGAGCAGCATGGCTGCGGCTCCGGATACGATCGGTGTGGCCATAGATGTTCCGCTTCTTGAGGTGTAACCGGAGGGACTGCAGGATATAATATCGGAACCCGGGGCGACAATATCCGGTTTTAAAATCATACGCCTCGTCGGCCCCCTGCCTGAATAATTGTGAATGCGTGCGCCTCCTAAAAAGATGGCCTTGTAATCATCGGAGGAGCCGACGGTAATGACTTTACGGCTGATTCCCGGAGAAGTGACGGACATACGTTTTGGACCATTATTTCCTGCCGCTACGACAACAGTGATCCCGTTATCCCAGGCAGCATTGACACTTTGGACAAGTATGGATTTTTCTTCATCAATTTCTGTGTTTTCAGATCCTACCGAGATGTTTAAAATACGGATATTATAAGCCCGGCGATATTTAATCACCCAGCGTATGGCTTCAAGAATATGATTGATTGAGCCGTTTCCGGCCGAATCCAATATTTTACCGACGATCAGATGCGATTCGGGTGCCATGCCCCGATAAAGTCCGCGGGACTGATGACCATTTCCCGCTATAATGCCGCACACATGGGTTCCATGACCGTTATCATCATAACAATCCGGATAATGATGAATAAAATCTTTAAAGGCGGCAATCCGGTTTGAAGGTATAATAAAATCCTCATGAGGATAGATACCGGTATCCAATACGGCGATGCCTATGGATTTTCCTGTAAATGCCTCAGCGTAAGATGTGTCGGCATGAATAATTTTTCGTGCTTGATGCATAGAATCGCCTGTTTTTTTATATATTATATGTTCGAATTCTATGAAAATTGATTGTCTGGAAAAATATTCTTGCATAATTCGGAAACTTATTATATTATGAGCTTTAGAACATCAAGTCAGGAGGAAGCAGCATATGGATAAAATTAAAATGACAACACCACTTGTAGAGATGGATGGCGACGAAATGACAAGAATTCTCTGGAAGATGATTAAAGACGAATTATTGGAGCCATTTATCGAATTAAATACAGAATATTATGATTTAGGACTCGAATATCGTAATGAGACAAATGATCAGGTAACAGTAGATTCTGCTGAAGCAACAAAAAAATATGGCGTTGCTGTAAAATGTGCCACAATTACACCAAATGCGGCACGTATGGACGAATATAATCTGAAAGAGATGTGGAAGAGCCCGAACGGAACAATCCGTGCGATTTTAGACGGAACCGTTTTCCGTGCACCGATTCTTGTAAAGGGTATTGAACCAAACGTAAAGACCTGGACAAAACCGATCACTCTGGCACGTCACGCTTATGGTGATGTATATAAAAACACAGAGATGAAGATTCCGGGACCTGGAAAGGTTGAGCTCGTGTACACAGCGGCAGACGGCACTGAGGTGAGAGAACTTGTTCATGAATATGACGGCCCGGGAATCGCACAGGGTATTCACAATACAGAAAAATCCATCCGAAGCTTTGCCCACAGCTGTTTTAAATATGCTTTAGATACAAAACAGGATTTATGGTTTGCCACAAAAGATACAATCTCCAAAAAATATGACCACACATTTAAAGATATTTTCCAGGAGATTTATGATGCAGAATATGCAAAAGCTTTTGAAGAAGCCGGTCTGGAATATTTCTACACATTAATCGATGATGCGGTAGCCCGCGTTATGAAGTCTGAAGGCGGATATATCTGGGCATGTAAGAACTATGACGGGGACGTTATGAGTGATATGGTATCCTCCGCATTTGGTTCCCTTGCCATGATGACATCTGTTCTTGTTTCACCGGAAGGCTATTACGAATATGAAGCTGCACATGGTACTGTTCAGAGACATTATTACAAACACCTTGCAGGTGAAGAGACATCCACAAACTCTGTTGCAACAATTTTTGCATGGACAGGCGCTCTCAGAAAACGCGGTGAGATGGATGGTAATAACGAATTGATGACATTTGCGGATAAACTTGAAGCAGCAACCATTCAGACAATTGAGTCCGGCAAGATGACAAAAGACCTTGTTCTTTTGACAACACTTGAGAATGTAACAGCTTTATCCAGTGAAGGATTTATTAAAGCAATTCGTGAGAATCTTGAAGCAATGCTCTAAATGACTTTTAAAATACATATAAACATAGAAACCCTTTGTCAAAATCAATGAGGATTTTGTACAAGGGGTTTTTGTATTTTAGAGTATTGACAAAAAATGTATAATTGTATACAATTATACATAAACGTTAACACATTGAACAACTAAAGCAACTAGAATGATAAAGAAACGGGAGTGTGAACTATGGACAATCGTAATGTGGTTATTAATCCACACAATAATCTGCTGGCTCTGGAGGAACATTTTTATGCGCTGCAGGATGTGGCTGAACCAAATGTTTTCCGTAATCTTTTCCCATATGAGGAAGTGCCGAAGATTGTATTCAACCAGCGAGTTGTGCCGATTAATATGCCGGAGGAAATCTGGATTACAGATACGACATTCAGAGATGGACAGCAATCAAGAGCACCTTATTCCACTGAACAGATTGTGACTTTATTTGATTATATGCACCGCTTAAGCGGTCCGAAAGGCATTATCCGCCAGAGTGAATTTTTCCTTTACAGTGAAAAAGACCGTAATGCCGTATATAAATGTATGGAACGGGGATATGAATTCCCGGAGATCACTTCCTGGATCCGTGCAAATAAGAAAGATTTTCAACTCGTAAAAGATATGGGGATCAAAGAAACAGGTATTCTTGTCAGCTGCTCAGATTATCATATTTTTTATAAAATGAAGATGACACGTAAACAGGCTATGGAGCATTATCTGAGTGTTGTCCGTGAGTGTCTTGAGACGGGTGTACGTCCGCGTTGTCATCTGGAAGATATTACACGTTCAGATATTTACGGATTTGTTATTCCCTTCTGTCTTGAGCTTCAGAAACTGGGTGAGAGTTATGGTATCCCGATCAAGATCCGTGCCTGCGACACAATGGGATACGGTGTAAACTTTACGGGTGCCGCAATTCCGAGATCTGTTCCCGGAATCATTTACGGTCTGAATGTTCATGCAGGTGTGCCATCCAGCATGATCGAATGGCATGGACATAATGATTTTTATAAAGCTGTTGTCAATTCATCAACCGCATGGCTCTATGGTGCCAGCGGTGTCAACTGTTCACTTTTCGGTATTGGTGAACGAACAGGAAATACACCGCTTGAAGCGATGGTATTTGAATATGCTCAGCTTCGGGGTACACTGGACGGTATGGATACAACAGTCATCACAGAGATGGCAGAGTACTACGAGAAGGAGATCGGTTATAAACTTCCTTCAAGAACACCATTTGTCGGCAAGAACTTCAACGTGACCCGTGCCGGTATTCATGCAGACGGTCTGTTAAAGAATGAAGAAATTTATAATATTTTTGATACAGAGAAGTTTTTAAATCGTCCGGTCATGGTTGCAGTTTCCAATACTTCCGGACTGGCAGGCATTGCTCACTGGATCAATACCTATTTCCATTTAAAGGGTGACCAGTGTGTGACAAAATCTGATCCGATCATCAGCTATGTGAAAGACTGGGTAGATCAGGAGTACGAGAGTGGACGTGTGACATCTCTTACGGATGAAGAACTTTTAAAAGTCATCGACGAAGCATGTAAAGCATGCAACTATACTATCGGGGCTTAGGAGGCCATTTTATGGTAAAAAATGAATATTCGCTGACGGAAATGGTATATCATAATCTTCGTTCGGATATTCTGTCGGGAACATTTAAAGATCATGAAGAATTAAAAGAAAATACACTGGCGAAGATTTATGGTGTGAGCCGGACGCCTGTGAGAGAGGCGATTCGCCAGCTGGCATTGGAAGGACTGGTGGATACAGTCCCGAATAAAGGCGCTTTTGTCCATAACATTCACGAAAAGGATGTCAAAGATGTTTACGCTATGCGTTCATTGCTTGAAGGTCTTGCCGCACGGTGGGCTGTAGAGAATATTACAAAAGAACAGATTGAAGAGATGGAAGAAGTCCTTTATATGTCCGAATACTACCGCAAAAAAGAACTTTGGGAACAGGTGTACATATGTGATAATAAATTTCATCATCTTATGTACGAAGCCTCCGGAAGCCATTTTCTCGAACATATGCTCCAGATGTTTCATGAATATGTTCAGCAGGTACGTAAATATGCACTTAAAGATGAAAATCGTGCAAAAAAATCCTTTGAAGA
>JAEDDO010000142.1 GCA_016298055.1 Frisingicoccus sp. | reverse complement strand
TGTGTATATGGGAAAGGCGGGAGGTTACGTCACCTCCCCCCTTTCCCAAAAAGGAAACCAGCAACCAAAATTTGTTTGATAAATTCAAATTCAAATTTCGATGACGTCACGATGACGTGGCAAACGAAAATTCCGTATGGATGAAATATCCTAAAAATTTCCTCAATTAGCATGGATTCAAATTTAAAATTTAAAAGTTGTTTTAAAAGAGGCGGGAGGTTAGGATCAAATTTTTTCTTTTTCTATTTTTACAAGATTTACAAAGTTTCAAGACGATGAATATGGATTACAGAGAGCAGAGCCGGGCCGCCCAGGACGCAGTCAGGAGGACTCTTGGAGGTAAGGTCTACCAGGCAAGTACCTTGTCAGCCGTGATGGATCTGATTACGAAGGAAGAGTTGCGACAGTCGGTTCTTTTGTTGGGCAATAGGGTCGAGAGAGAGTTTGGAGGAAGAAAATATACTGACTTCGTTTTGCAGGCAGAGTTTGATCCTCTCAAGGTGGATAGCCTGTTCCATTTCATCAGTACTGTCAAGGAGGACGATCCAAGAGGGTTGATCAGTCAGGCAGCGATCCAAAAGGTTCTTGGTGGGTCCGATCCACTTGCGCAGGCAGATGTCGACCCAAGGGCACTCAGGAAAATTCAGGCTCAGGAACGGAAGTGGTCTCTGGACTGGATCGGGTTGGTCCCAAGAGGTACAGATGGTCTACCTCAGGTGCTGGGGACAATGTCGGCATTTTCACTGACGGACCAGAGGGAAAGAAACGAACTTAAAAAACTAGGGTTTCATCGAGAACACAATGGCGGCGCATTTTTCCCTTATATGCTGAAAGAGGAATTTGAAGAAAAGGAATCAGATGAGGATAGGGAACATAGAGAAGGTACTGAACATTTATATGGAGCAAAAGAGCTTCCTCGAAAATGGACAGACGAATATACAGATTTTATAGACAAGTCATGTTGGATGTTTATCCATTATGGGGTACCAGGAGTCAGAGAAATGATGACTATTCAGTATTTACTATATAAAAAGCAATTTACTACGTTCGATTGTGAGAAATTTAAAGAAGAATGGGAAGAAACTATGAATAAAGGAATAATAATAGAAGACGATAAAATGACTCCGTACGAGATGTATACCAATTGGCTACCTCAGCCTCATTGTGCTATTGTGGCTCTTCAAGAGAATTTTGGGCATCAGAAGAATCCACAGTCAGAAGCTTTACTCAGAGCACTGCTTGAAAAGTTGATTCATAGTAGAATGTTTATTTCCAAAGAGAAAATTCCTTTCGACAAGATCTCTAATTGGTTTAAAGAAGCTAAAATTCCTTTTGTAATTGAACAGAAAATATATAAACCAAGTAAAAAATGCTGGGAATCCTATAAATTACCAAAAAGAGAATGGAAGAAAAATATGGAACAAGAGAATTGTATTTATATTAAACTAGGGCAGTGGAATGGAGAACACTATTTCTATTGGAGAGAAGATGTAAATAGAGAATATCAGGTCGATGAATGGCCTTTTAAATATAAGGAAAAAGTAATGGTAGAAAGAAAACCTTCTATACACGAAACGCAAGTAGATCCTTATCGTCCTCCTATAAAAGTACTTCCTTCATATAGTAGTGGAAGACTTTTGGCTACTCTTGTAGAAAAACGTTTTGTTGTTCCTATTGCTGGAGTATTTGAAGAATACAGTGGAATTTATGAAGAAGAGAAGTTGAACCTGTGTGACGAGCTTGAATTTTTCCATTCCAACCCAGAAGTACTGAAAGAATGCTGTGTTCCTGATATAGAAGAAAAATTAAATAAAAAATTAGGTGTAAAATGCATACCTCGAGAATGCCTATTTGCTGGTGATACAGAATCCTTTATTGATCCGGTAACTGGAATTCATAAGCCTTCTCTTATTGTGATTAAGGGAATTTATAGAAAAGATCTCGATATTTCAGTAGGATTATGGGAAACAGACAATCCAATACGTGAAGCTATGAAAATATTCTTGAAAAAGTATACAAATTGGGTATTCGGTGAATTGAAGAGGGTTTCTACGCTAAATCATACTGCCGCGAAAATGATAAAAAATCGTCTAGAAAAGAATAAAGAAGTTAAAACACTTAAACAGGTATATAGGAAAATACTGAAAGGAGTACCCAAGTATACAGAGATTTTTGATAAAAAGTTGTTGTCGCCTCGTATCTATTTCCATAATCTAGGATATGATGTTCAGGCTTTCATTACACAGTTCTCACCTGCGAAAAAGGAAGCAGCGGTTAAAAAAGGTGCTGTGTGGTATAGCATGACGTTCAAGTTCATGGGAGCCGAGTTCATATTGCGAAATTCCTTTACGATTATTACAACAGCGCTGAAAAATTTCCCCAAGATGTTTTTGCCTAAAGAAGAACAGGAAAAAATGAAGAAAGAAGTGTATGCGTATGATGCTATAAATGAAGAATTGTTAGCTAGAAAGGAAAAATCTTTCAGAAATCGTTTTGTTGTATCTATCCAAAATATGGAGGCAGCGATCCAGCTCTATGAATATCACAAAAATACTGAAGAAAAAGAGAAATTACTTGAAGATCTGTGGAAAAGTGCTTCAGAAGTAGGATGTCTTGAAGGAGAATACGGCGAATTTTTCGATGTTGGGAAATATTCTAAGTACTATTGCGAACGTGATGTTGATCTACTGGCGATTGGAATGAAGAGTTGGGAAGCAATTGGAGAACAGGATGCTACGAAAAATACTTTCAAGGGTATGCCTCCGTTCAAGAAATTCGATGTATACAATTTCATGAGCGCTCCAGCGATTGCACAAGCAGTTACTGAGGCCGCAGTACGTCAAGGGGCTCCAATAAAACTAAAGGAAAGTGAAAAACCTGATAATTATACTTATAAGTATAAAGGAAGATTGAGAGAATTCATGTTGAAATGCACCACAGGGGGTAGATGTACTCTAGCGAACGAGAAACGACAGCTGGTGGATTGCCGTAAGGAAGACTCGAAGGTGGCTGAACTGATTGAAAAAAGTAAAGATCCAGATAGAGGCCTGAGTGCGGAAGACGAAAAATACTTGTATCAGCACCTCATACAGGATTTCGATGCGCGATCTCTCTATCCGACTGCGATGAGTCGTGCTTCTATTCCGCTCGGCATTCCGGAAGTTGTCTATTTCGGTCCGAAAAGTCAGAAAACAGAACGATGGATTTGGCTGAGTGCTGTAAACGGTCAGGCTCCAGATGATGCGATGTATGTGATCACTGATATCACGTACGACAAGAAGTTGGCGATGCCTACGAATTGTTGGAAACAGGAAAAGCCTGAACCAAGGTGCCGTTGGAACAATGAAGTTCCTGCTGGGCTGATGCAACTTCGCAAACTTACGGACTTGAGAACGATGATGAATATCCAAGGAGCACATTTCAGAGTACTTGGTGGTCTAGAGTGGAGACATGGAAAATGTGACAAGATTCAACAATTCATGAAAGATGTCTACGCGTTCAGAAGGCTCAACCACAGTGGAGGATTCGATCATCCTATTCAGGAAGCAGCAAAACTGATCATGAATAGTTTCTATGGTAAAAATGTAACGAAAATAAGAGAGACTGAAGAAATGTTTTTCCCAGCACGTATTTGGAGATTTATTGAAAAAACAGGAAAATTCGAAGAACATGATGGTGTTGAAGAATTATTATCATTTATTAAGAAAAATTGGAGAAAAATTACTCAGCTCCAATACATGGGCGGATGCTTCATACTGAAAATAAAAAGTAAAGACGATGCTGCCTACGATGTGAATTTTGGTTGTGAAGTTCTAGCTGGATCTCGGGCAGTGATCTGTCCGGTGAGTGCGATGGTTGAGCAGATTACAGGAAAACCATGTCTGTATACAGATACTGACTCGTTGCATCTGTATGGCTGGCAAGTCGATGCAATCGCTGATGCCTTCAAGTCCTACTTTGGAGGACTCGATATGATTGGAGGAGAACTTGGTCAGTTCCATGTTGATTTCGAACCTAAAACGTTCCGAAAAGGAGAAAAATGTTTGGGTAGTTCGTTTTTCTGTGGTGTCGGTAAGAAAATGTATATCGATGAGTTGCGTGGATCAGAAGGATCTTGTGAATTTCATAGAAGAGCGAAAGGAATTCGTGCGGAAAGCATCAGCAAGGAAGAATACCTCAGACTGTACTACGGTGAGACGCTGTACAAGGATTTGGACAAGTGCGGCATGGTGCAGATCCGTCAGAAGGCTGGACACAACATGAGCGTGCACATGACCAAACAAGTCAGAGCTACTGCGGAAGGAGAAGTTGAAGTGATTACTGACTTAGTAGAATCGAAAGACGGTGACCGTCTGATTGAAGATTTAGATCTTGGCGTCCTGCTGGATGCTGCCGACGAATTAGAGGCTGAACAAGAACGAGTCGTGACTGACGAAGAGGATTTAGGAAAACAACAGGCTGAAAAAAGAAAGAGAGACGAACAAGTTAGAAATACGATAGAGGGCAACGAGGACGACACGATCGAGATCATCTATGATCCTGAGAGTGATGAGGAACCACTCGAAAAAGAAGCAAGAATCGAAATTTTATAAAGTTTTAAATAAATTTCTTTATTTACTTATTTGCTAATTCAGGAGAAGACTGGCTCTCGCTGATGGTGGTCGTACGGGTAGTGGTCTCCGTAA
>JAEDDO010000141.1 GCA_016298055.1 Frisingicoccus sp. | reverse complement strand
CCTTCGATAAGTACGGTCATTGTACCGCCGCACACCATCACATCTTCTTCGCTGACATCCTTTGTCATATCTACAGTGATCTTTGCACATTTTCCTGTTCCGATATAATGGAGTGCCTCACGCATAACTTCTGCTTCCGCACATCCGCCTCCGATGCTCCCCACAATTCTTCCTTCCGGATAGACGATCATCTTCGCTCCCGGACGTCTTGGAGTGGAACCTCTTGTCTCGAGTACCGTCACAATACTGTGGGGCTCCTCTTCCGAAGAAAGCTTCTCTAATACGGAAAAATCCGCATCCGAAGGATCAAAATCCTGTTTTCTGCTGCGTTTCACCTGAATCAGTTCTGCCAGGATCGATACAGCAATTTCCGCTGGTGTCAAGGCACCGATCGCCAATCCGATCGGCATATGAATACGGTCAATGGCAGACGGATCATAACCTTCTTCAATAAGAAGATTTTTGATACCTATGACACGGCGTTTGGATCCCATCATTCCCATATATGCCGGTTCTGTGCCGGAAAGAAGCGCTCTCAGACAATCCATATCATAACGATGCCCCCTTGTGACAACAACCACATAATCATTCGATGTAATTTTTAATTTTTCAAAACAGCGTTCAAAACTTTCGCAGAGTACCTGCCGCACCTCCGGAAAACGCTGTCTGTTTGCAAATGCAGGACGATCATCCACCACAGTCACAGCAAATCCGCTCTCTGTTCCAAATAAAGCAAGGGGATGGGACACATGACCGCCGCCGAGAATAATGAGCCGCTCTTCCGGAAGATAATTTTCACGGCAGATATCTGCTTCATCTGAAGAAATTTCCGGATGTCTGTCAACCCATTTTTCACTTCTTCCCTCCGACAAAAGCTTTGTACAAAGTGCTGCAGGATAACCCTCTTTTAAAACACTCATTAATTCTGAATATATTTCTTTCATAATCATTTCCAGCCTTATTTTCCAAATCCGCAGTTCGGGAAGGTGCAGACATCACAGTTAAGGCAAAGTCCGCCATGTCCAAGCTCTGCCAGTTCTTCTGCAGTTACCGGATCATCTGCCATAAGTCGCGGAAGCATCAAATCAAAAATCGTTCTTCTTGAATACATCACACATCCCGGAAGACCGGCAAGAACTTTTTTATCTTTAGTGTAGGCCAGAGCAAACATAGCTCCCGGAAGAACCGGTGCTCCGTAAGAGACAAGACTTCCTGCAGTCTTTGCAATGGCTCCCGGCGTCAGATCATCCGGATCCACACTCATGCCTCCGGTACAGACAACCATATCCGCACCCTGATTTAAATAATCCTGAATGGCATTTTCAATCATCTCACTGTTGTCATCCACGATTGTCTGACCGAGAATCTGTGTCGGAAACTCTGCCAGTTTATCTTTGATGACAGGACCGAATGTATCCTGAATACGTCCGTGATAAACTTCGCTTCCGGTCGTAACGATTCCGACCTTCTTTTCCTTAAACGGAAGAATCTTCATTAAAGGTTCATCACCTGCTGCCGCCTGGACGTCCTTCATATGAGATGCCTCAATAATCAGAGGAATTACCCGCATTCCTGCCAGTTTATCCCCTTTCTTTACTGTAAAATTACTGTGACGGGTACTGATAATGACCTGTCCTTTACAATTTACAGCCTTCAAACGGTCTGTATCAATTTTAAGCAGCCCGTCTGTCTCTGCATAAAGATCGATCTTTCCCTCGCTGGCTTCGGAACGACGCATATGGTCATTGATGCAAAGACGGCATAAAACTTCAGCCCCCTCATTTTCATGAAGCCAGCCTTCTTTTTTCTCCCATACATATAAATGTTCTTTTCCAAGCTTTAAAAGCTCCGGAATATCTTCTTCTGTTACAATATGGCCTTTTTTAAAGGCAGGTCCCTTGCACTGATCCTTCACGATGCGGGTAATATCATGACACAACACATGGCCTACTGCATCTTTTGTTGATATCAGTTTCATTTTCCTCTCCTTTTTTCTCTTATTCTTTCGGCATCCGCTTCACATCCGGTACTTTATCGCTGTGGACGGTCAGCTGCCATAAAGCCTGTGTGATCTTATCAATGTCCGATTCTGTATTAAAATATGTAAATGAAAATCTTGCTGTTCCTCTCGGCCATGTTCCCAGTGTCTTATGCGCCTGCTCTGCCCCATGAAGACCGGACTGAATCACAATGCCATACTGTTTCTTCAGTGTCTCTTCCAGCTCTTTTTCATCCATAAAATCTGTCTGAATGGAGACAACCGGAATACGGTCTTTATATCCCGGACCGATAATATGCACACCATTGACATGCTGAACTTTCCGAATAAACTGTTCGGCACGTTTCTGTGCGGTACTGCAGAGATTAAAGAGCCGCGTCTCTTTAATAAATTCAAAAGCTCTGCTTAACTGGCCGATTCTTTCGATATCAAGAGGATTCATCTCAAAAGATTGAAGCCCCTCTTTTCCTCCGAGGAACTCACATGCCTTTTCACTTGCAATAAATCCGCCGATCTTTTCCGATGCCAGAAGTCCATAGCCGCCGCTGAATGTGAGAATATCAATGCCCCATATATTCATAAAAATCGGAACAAATGCTGCTGTCTGTGCAGTATTGGCAATCATAAGAAGATTCTTTCTCCTTGCAAACTCTGCCATCTCTTTCACCTGGAGCACTGTACCGCATACTTCCGAAGCATGATTAATAATGATCGCCTTTGTATTCGGACGCATTAATCGCTCAACCGCTTCAAAACCTTTTTCACCTTTTTCTTCGTCAAATAAAACGAGCTGACCCTTTTCATTACATGGAAGCAGGCTGTACGCCACATCCCCTTCCATATCCTTGAGTATATTCATCACAGCATCACTTTCCATAGGAGAAACAAGCACATGATCCCCCTTTTTCAAAATGCTGCGAAGCGTTTTGTCAAATGCCGCCCCGACACCTTCCGTAAACACGACATAATCTGCCCCCGGTCCGTGGAAAAGACTGTTTAACTGCTCTTTTGTATGTTGGATCATTGCCTGAAGATTTTCCTTATCCATTGAAACAGCCTGCTTTCCTGCTGCTTCTGCGCCGTCGGCCATAGGAACCGGCTTTGCCACCTGATCCAGATAAACTGTACACATCATACATTCCTCCTGTTATCTTCTAACTGCTCTTTTTTATCAATATCAAAAAGTTCCTTTTCATCCTCAATTTCAAAAAACCGCACATCCTCTTTATGACGTTCCATTACCTGACGTCCGCCCACATCTCCGGACAAATTCAAAAGTTCCTCCGCATATTTTTTTGAAAAAATCACCGGATTTCCTTTTCTGTCACCCGACTTTGCTGCAAGAATTCCGTCTTCATAGACTCTGAGCATCGATGCAACTGTTTCCCTCCGAAGCCATGGCTGATCACATACGATAAACATAACCGCATCCCAATCCCTGTCTTTATCCACAAAATTCTTTACTGCCAAGTGGATTGAATGGGATATTCCCAGTTCCGGATTCAAATTTTGGATGATTTTTATATGTTTTTCTTCGGCTGCGGCAATAATGACAGGATTTCCCGTCACCACCACAGGATGATCCGGCAGAATCTGATCTGAAATTTTTTCCAGAGCATGGAGATACATTGGCTTTCCGTCCACCAATGCTTCCAGTTTTCCTCCGCCAAATCGCTTTCCTGATCCCGCAGCCAGAAGTACAATTTTTATTTTTTTCATTATTTTTCCAGTTTCAGCATGCCCATTTTAATACGTTCACTTGTCATCGGCAATTCACGGAGACGAACGCCGCAGGCATTATAGATTGCATTGGCCAGTGCCGGAGACGGTGTATTGATAACGATCTCTCCGATGGATTTCGCACCGAAAGGTCCTGTCGGTTCATAGGCACTTTCAAACTCAACACGCAGTTTTCCCATATCTATACGGCTCGGTATCTTATACTGCATGAAGGAATTATTGATCATCGCACCATCGGCACGATACTGTATATTTTCATAAAGTGCCATGCCGATACCCTGAACAATACCGCCCTCCGTCTGAACCCGGGCGAGATTCTCATTGATCGGTGTACCGCAATCCACTGCTGCCGCATAATCAATAATTTCCACCTGACCGGTTGCCTTGTCAAGTTCAATCTCAACCATTCCTGCCATAAACGGCGGCGGAGATACAGGAGACGAAAAACTCTCGGAGGCACTCATCACGTCATTCCGGTTAAAATGACTTGCGGTTGCCAGTGTCTCAAGCGTTATCTCTTTTTCACTGTCCGGAACATAAAAACGATCCCCTTCGAAAATAACTTCTTCATCCGTACAGACCATCTTTTCAGCTGCCAGATGAATCATCTTATTTTTCAGTGTCTCACATGTTTTAATGACAGCGTTGCCGGTAACATATGTTGTACTTGACGCATAAGAACCGGTATCATAAGGGGAAACATCTGTATCCACACCGTGGACTGCGATTCTGTCCACATCACATTCCAGACATTCTGCCGCCATCTGTGCCAGAATTGTATCACAGCCTGTTCCCATATCTGTCGCTCCGATTAGCATATTGTAGGTTCCTTCATCTGACAGACGAATCTCAACAGCAGCCTGATCCACACCGGAAATACCGGAACCCTGCATGGCCAGTGCCCCTCCGACAGCTCTCACTTTTCCATTGCCCATATCACGCACAGGATATTTTTCATCCCA
>JAEDDO010000140.1 GCA_016298055.1 Frisingicoccus sp. | reverse complement strand
GATCATTTTGATGCGGTGTGCGTCAAGCGGGTCATCAGTGACGAGAGGGAAGCCTGGTATTATCGGATCGGAAAAGATACAAAGGTTTTAAATGCCCAGTCCATTTATCGATGGTTTATGAATCATTCTTTGTCTCCGCGGGAAATTATGGCGGCAGAGAAGATTTTTACGATGGATGATCATACTTTCTGGAACGGGCAGGAGGATGAAAAAGAAAATCCGCCGAAGCAGCAGGAAAAGGATCAGAAATGGAAGGATATCAGTGAAAAGATCAAGACGAATCTGGCTACTTTTTCAAAAAGTATGGGAGATAAGGCGGGAGACCTGTTGCTGCAGATGGAGATCAGCCTTCATGAATCTTATGATTATCGGAAATTTTTGAGAAAATTTATGGTGGTCAATGAGGAAATAAAGCTGGATATGGACAGCTTTGATTATATTTTTTATACCTATGGTCTCAACACCTATGGTAATATACCGCTGGTAGAGCCGTTAGAATATAAGGAATCTGAAAAAATACAGGATATGGCGATCATTGTTGATACGTCCGAATCCTGCGGAGATGAAATACTGAAACGGTTTTTTCATGAGACATTTCAGATACTTCACAGCTCGGACAGCTTTTTTAAGACAATGAATCTGCACATTATCCAATGTGATGCGAAAGTCCAGATGGATATGAAGATCGATTCAAAGGAAAAACTGGCAGAATGCATGCAGCATCTCGTTGTCCGGGGAAGAGGCGGAACAAATTTTAAAGCCGGTCTTTCCTATGTGGAGAAGCTTGTGCGGGAAGGCGAGTTTCGTAATTTAAAGGGCGTCCTTTATTTTACCGACGGTTACGGCGAATTTCCGGCAAAGAAGCCGCCTTTTGAGACAGCCTTTATTTTTGTTAAAGAAGATTATATTGATATCAAGGTTCCGCCATGGGCGATGAAAGTGATCCTGGAACCTGACGATATCTTAACATGGAGTGAAAATAATGAACATTAAAGAAGCAAAAGAAGAAATTATTCACACTGTCAAAGCCTATACGGCAAAGGATGAATTTGGAAATTATGAGATTGGTGTGACTCATCAGCGTCCGGTCCTTTTAATCGGACCTCCGGGAATCGGAAAGACGGCTATTATGGAACAGATCGCAAGAGAGTGCGGCATTGGCCTTGTGGCCTACACAATCACCCATCATACCCGTCAGTCCGCCATCGGCCTTCCGATTATAGAACACCGGGATTTTGGCGGACAGGAATATGCTGTGACCGAATATACAATGAGTGAGATCATTGGTTCGGTCTATGATCAGATGGAGCGGACCGGCCTGAAAGAAGGCATATTATTTATCGATGAAATTAACTGTGTATCGGAAACACTGGCTCCGACCATGCTTCAGTTTTTGCAGGGAAAGACTTTCGGTAATCATAAAGTGCCGGAAGGATGGATTATTGTAGCTGCCGGAAACCCACCAGAATATAATAAATCTGTTAAAGAATTTGATATTGTAACTCTGGACCGTGTCAAACGCATTGATGTTATTGAAAATCTTCCGGTATGGAAAGAATATGCCTATAAAGCTGGCATTCATGGAAGTATCATTTCCTATCTGGATGTTAAGAAAGAGAATTTTTATACAGTTGAGACAACGGTGGAAGGCAAACGTTTTGTGACAGCCCGTGGATGGGAAGATCTTTCTCAGATGATCAAAACCTATGAGAAACTGGATATTCCTGTGACCGAGGGGGTCATCGCCCAGTATTTGCAGCATCCAAAGATTGCCAAGGAATTTGCGGCTTATCTTGATTTGTATCGCAAATATGCGATGGATTACAATGTGGAGGATATCCTTAAAGGTCAGGTCAAAGATGGGGCCACAGAGCGTATGGCGTCCGCGCCTTTTGATGAGAAATTAAGTGTTCTCGGTCTTCTTGTCAGCTCTTTAAGTGACGGTGCCAGAGAATGCTTTGAAATCGATGGCTATGTGGAAAAACTTTTTGCTGTGTTAAAATATGTCAAATTCCTCCCGGATCTTTCCGAAGGACTCTCTGAAGCACTCGATATGGAAAGAGAAAAATGGGAAAAGAGCAATCAGGGCAAGGCGATGGAAAAAACAGAGATGCGTATCTGCCTTCGTCTGATGCAGACGCTGGAGGAATATGTAAAAGCCGTTGGCGGCGGTGCGGATTTTGACGGCGTAAAAGACCGTTTTAATGAGGCAGTCGCTATGCGTCAGACCTTGCTTGAACAGTGGAAGCAGTATTTTGATCATGCTTTTGATTTTGTTGAGAGTGCTTTTGGCGAAAGTCAGGAGATGGTCGTTTTCATCACAGAACTCAACGCCAGCCATTATGCACTCTGGTTTATCGGTGAGAACGGCTGTGATAAATATTATCAGTATAATCAGGGATTATTGCTGGGTGAACGTCAGCAGATGATTATGTCGGATATTCAGAGTATTGAAAAAGAATTGTCATTTTTATCTTAGGAGGAAAATACAAATGAAGGAAAATGCATGGAATACATATACAGATGAAGACATGGAGATGATGGATGCTCTTGTCCAGGGGTATAAATATTTTCTGGATAACGGGAAGACAGAGCGGGAATGTGTTCGTGAGATGATTGCTGCAGCCAGACAGTATGGTTACAAATCTCTGGAAGAGGTTATCAGCACCGGTTATATTCTTCGTGCCGGAGATAAAGTTTACGCTCAGACAAAGGGAAAAGCCGTCATGTTTGTGAACATCGGATTATTTCCGATGGAAGAGGGCATGAATATTTTAGGAGCCCATATTGATTCTCCGCGTCTGGATGTGAAAATGAATCCGCTTTACGAGGATACAGAGCTGGCTTATCTGGATACCCATTATTATGGCGGTATTAAAAAATACCAGTGGGTTGCGCTGCCTATGGCACTTCACGGAACCGTTGTAAAAAAAGACGGCAGTCATGTAGCCATTGTCATCGGTGAAAATGAGGAGGATCCGGTTGTGGGCATTACAGACCTTCTGGTTCATTTATCTGCGAAACAGATGGAAAAAAAGGCCTCTGTCGTCGTTGAAGGCGAAAAGCTGGATGTTCTGATCGGCAGCAGACCGTTAAAGGAATGTGAAGAGAAGGAAAAAGTCAAAGCCGGTATATTAAATATTTTAAAAGAGAAATATGATATTGAAGAGGATGATTTCCTGTCTGCAGAAATCGAGGTTGTGCCTGCAGGAAAATCAAGAGATTACGGACTTGACCGGAGTATGATCATGGCTTACGGTCAGGATGACAGAGTATGTGCTTACACTTCTTTAATGGCTATGCTTGCGGTTGATCAGGTGGCACGTACAACAGCCTGCATCCTTGTTGATAAAGAAGAAATCGGAAGCGTGGGTGCCTCCAGTATGGGCTCCAGATTTTTTGAAAATACAGTTGCCGAAATTCTCCAGTCTATGAGAAAATTTGACGACATTACACTCCGGCGCACACTGGCCCGTTCTAAAATGCTTTCTTCTGATGTGAGTGCGGCTTATGATCCGCTGTATGCTTCGGTATTTGAAAAGAAAAACACCGCATATTTCGGACATGGCGTCGTATTTAATAAATATACGGGTGCTCGGGGAAAATCCGGAAGTAATGATGCGGGGGCAGAGTATATTGCGCGTATCCGACGGATTCTTGATGAAAAGAAAGTGACTTATCAGTTTGCCGAACTTGGACAGGTAGATGAAGGGGGCGGCGGTACGATCGCTTATATTCCTGCGGCCTATGATATGGATGTGATCGATTGCGGTGTGGCTGTGCTCAACATGCATGCACCTTGGGAAATTACAAGTAAATCGGATATTTATGAAGCTGAAAAATGTTATGAGGCCTTCCTTGAGGTGAAAGACTGGTTCTAAAAGAACTTGCAGTTTTTTGGTGAATGTGATAGACTAAGAAATTATAATTTTATTCATACATTTTATTCATAGAGTTTGTAGAATTGAAAGGTAGTGACATTCGTGACTAAAATTGATATTATTTCCGGATTTTTGGGAGCCGGAAAGACAACTTTGATTAAAAAACTGTTATCTGAAGCATTTCAGTCAGAAAAAGTTGTTCTTATTGAAAATGAATTTGGTGAAATCGGTATCGACGGTGGATTCCTTAAGGAAGCCGGTGTGGAGATTACAGAGATGAACTCGGGATGTATTTGTTGTTCTCTCGTAGGTGATTTCGGAACAGCACTTGAAAAGGTGATCAACGACTATCATCCGGACCGGGTCATCATTGAGCCGTCAGGGGTTGGAAAACTTTCCGACGTTATCCGGGCTGTTGAAGGTGTGGCTGAAAAAGTGGATATTACACTGAACAGCTATACAGCTGTAGTTGATGGTCAGAAATGCAAGATGTATATGAAGAATTTCGGTGAATTCTTTAATAATCAGATCGAGTATGCACGGACGATCATTTTAAGCCGTACACAGAAGATGAATGAAGAAAAACTGGCTCAGTGTATTGCTATGATCAAGGAGCATAATGATAAAGCAACGATCGTGACAACACCGTGGGATGATATTAATGGTGTAAAAATTTTAAATGCCATGGAGAAGGAAAATGATTTCGTATTAAAACTCATGGAAGAGGAACATGAGCACCATCATCATGAGCATGACCACGAACATGAACACCATCATCATCATGAGCATGACCATGAACATGAACACCATCATCATCATGA
>JAEDDO010000139.1 GCA_016298055.1 Frisingicoccus sp. | reverse complement strand
GGCACTTCCATTAATGATTACAATTTTCATGCGTGTATCCTCCAACTTCCGATTTCATGATATCATTTCTAATACAGATTTTACCGTATTTTTCAGATTCAGTCCATCTTTTAATCCCAGTCGATAGAAAAATTCTTCTGTTTCTGCTCCACTGCTAAAAATTGCATTACAGTATTCCGTAATCACTTCTTCCTGTTCTTGGGATAACGTTTCCAGTAATTTCTGGTATTTCTTATCAATCTCACTTACTGGCTCTTTATCCTGCTTTAACTTCCATTCTGAATATGCTTTCCCCATATGCTCTGTAATTGTCAGATTCACAAATTCCTGCACTTCCTCGGATATGGTGCTCGCAGATTCCTGTTTATCTTTCTTTTTATCATTTGATTTTTCAAGTGTCGTGTCATCAATATAACGAATGATTTCTCGAATATTTGACTTCATCGACTGCAGATATCCTTTCATCAGCACAGCTACTTTTCTAGCATCCGATTTTTCGGTTTCTTTTTCCAGCATATAAAACTCTTCCAGTTCTTTCAGAATATCCATCCCTGCTTTCATCTGAAATTCCACCTCAAGCAAATCATCCATCACTTTATATAATTCTTCCATTGTTTATTTCTGCCTTTCCATATAGCGCCACTATATTTTCCACAATCATCCAAAAATAAATTCCTGTAATCCACATTTCACAACTTCAATTACTGCAACTATCCCCATACCGATATGTGGGAGTAGAACAAACACTACTGTCGTAATAATCGCTGATTTCATTGTCCAGTCCGTACTGATTCCAAACCCAATACTCAAAACTTCTGTCACAACAGAGATTCCGGCTATCAGATAGCAGAATCCAGCAGATAACCCAACCAGGAACACCAGCACAATATTCACCGCTGCAAGTACCAGCCAAACAGGAGCTGCAATAATTCGAAATGGCAGTTTTATCATAAATCTCAACATAATTCTTCCTCCTACTTTGTGCCCAGTGGACACAAGGTTATTTTAGCATATCTGCCAGATATGACTATCTCTTTTTAAACTTCGTGCCCAGTGGGCACAAAGTTCTTACCTGTCTGGAATATCCTTCCCCCAGTACATGTCATGTCGAACTTCAGCATCATAAAACTGATTGATTGTTGCAGGAGCGTTATACAATACCGTCAGCATATACTGCCGGATATTCTTCACTTTGCTTGTACTCCTGTCAAGACTGAAAAACACATACTGGATGTGTTCATACCCGACTTTGAGCAAACGGCTCTTGACCACTTGTGTAGGCACAGCTTCCCCATTGATCTGTTGATATGTCTTTGTCGAACATATTGCATCCAGCATCAGCTCTACCAGCTCTTCTACTCGTCCAGTTCCATAGCTCTGACAAAGGATCTCATATTCGATATTATCATGAATTAACTGTCGATACTCATTTCTCTCCTGTATCCTATCTCTCCCTTTCTCTTGTTCAGATAGATATTGATAAGATTCATTCTCACTAAATTCAGTATAATTATATTCAGTATTATTACAGTTTGTTTTTGAAACTTCTTGAAGTTTGTTTTCTAAACTTCTTGAAGTTTGTTTTTCAAACTCCTTGAAGTTTGTTTTTGAAACTTCTTGAAGTTTATTTTTCAAACTTCCTGAAGTTTGTTTTTCAAACTTCTGTGTATTTACGGGCTTTTCCGGCTCTTTTTTCGCATATTCTTCTATTTCTGTCTCTGTATTTTCTTTTCTCTCTGCTACATTTTCCGGTGTTTCTTCCGAATCAAAGATTGCTGGCTCATCTGGATATTCTGTCAGGCTGAAATTTTTCACGTAAATAACATTTGTTTTTCCAAGTCCGATTCGCCTCTTCTCAATCAATCCAATCCCTTTTTCCTGATCCAGCTCTTTTAGACAATTCACAGCCTTATTCCTGCCACAGTTAAGCATTTCCATAATCTCTTCCACCGAAAAGAAAATATATGCCCTGTCCTCTTCATCAAACCACCGGTTCTTGATGGACAGTGACATCCGGTCTAACATCAGTCCGTACAGCACCTTTGCTTCGCAGGAGAGATTTTTAAAATATTCACTTGTAAACAGCAGTTTGGGAATACGATAAAAACTGTACATATCGCATTCCATTCCTTGAAAATAATGGAATGTTGCTCTTATACTCATGACACATCCCTCCCTTCGTACTTATCAATGATTCTGATTGCTCCATTCCTCCAAAAGCTGACATATAACAGTCCGTATCTTCTGTTCATCATACTCTGGAGGAAAATACTTCTTAATTTCATCCTGTTTTAATGTTACCGTTGTTTTCTTTTTACGCTCTCCTATAACCAGGAGCCGCACAATCTCTTTTGTCAGCGTTTTTTCTTCTCGATGTTGCCTTATTTTTTTTGCCTGTTCCAGACTTGGATATTTTCCGGTACTCTCATGCACTTCCTCCACCATCTCCTGTTCTGGAACCGTAAGGTAGGAAAGCTCTACACCTACCTGCAATCCGATCACATCACGATCTACTGCGTTTAATAGGTCATTCATCAGATAAGTAAGCCGGATATAGCGATACACCTGCCTTGCACTGTCATTTGCGTTCTTTCCAATGTCTTTCGCACTGATACCGCCTGATGTTCCCTGATGATTCATTGCTTCCATCTTCATACGGTAAGCAAATGCCTTTTCACTTGGGAGTATATTAGGTCTCTGCAGATTGCTGTCTACCATCGCACGGACAGCTGTATCTTGATCCATATTTCTGATAATAACCGGAACCTCTTTAAGACCAGCAAGTTGTGCCGCATGTCTCCTTCTGTGACCGGCGATGATTTCATATTCACCATCACCCAGCGGTCGTACCAGTAATGCTGTAAGAATTCCCTCTTCTTTCACACTTTCCACCAGTTCCGCCATTGCCTCATCATCATTTACTTGAAATGGATGGTTCTCGAAAGAATGTAAATGCTCAAGTGAAACCTGCTGGATATCGTTCGTTTCTTCTCCTCCTCCAAGTAATTCATCATAAGATGTCAGTTTTATCTTCGATGCACTTCTACCTTTCATCCAAAAGCACCTCCTGTGTCATCTGCCAATATGCAGCCGCTACTTTTCCTTTTGGATCATGCTCAAATATGCTGATTCCTTCCGCACTGATTTCAGCTGCTCGTACTGAAAATGGAATACTCTGTGGAAAAATCTTAATCTGGTTTCCATATGTATCAAAAATCAGATCAGATATATCTCTTGCATAGTTCGTTCGGTTATCCACCATTGTGATCAATATACCTCCAATTTTCAGTTGTTTGTTAAGCTGTCTTCGCACCTTTCCTATCGTCCGTATCAGCTGTTCTAGACCCTTTACAGGAAGATAAGCCGCCTGGACAGGTATAATAACTGCATCGACACTGGCAAGTGCATTGATCGTCAGCATTCCAAGTGATGGCATACAGTCAATCAATATATAGTCGTATTCTTCTCTCATTCTTTCTATATATTGTTTTAAGACAAGTTCCCTGCTCATAATATTTACAAGTGAAACTTCCATTCCAGAGAGTTCGATGTTTGCCGGAATCAAATCAATTCCTTCCTGGTGATGTAAAATTCCCAGTGTATTTTCAAATAGTTCATCTTCTACAATCTTTGTCAGAATAGTAGCCAGTGTGATTGGTAATTCATCTGGGTTATGATACCCAAGACTTGCTGTCATACTTCCCTGCGGATCATTGTCAATCACAAGCACTTTCTTCCCTGCTTTTGCAAGTCCGACTGCCAGATTCACGCAACTTGTTGTCTTGCCAACCCCGCCTTTTTGTGAACACAATGCCAGCACTTTACAATCCTTCATTACTTTCTCTTCCATCCTTTTTATCCTCCCATAAATAACTTGAACCTTTCAGCATCCATAATGCTGCTTCCAAAAATGCAAGATACCGTTCTGTCATACTATCAAGAACCGGTTCTGAAATAACTGGTTTTTCAGACTTCAAATCTTTTGCCACATCCTCCAAAACCAAACTCATTTCCTTCATTTCTGACCGGATAATCTCAATTGTTTCTTTCTTTCCAACAACACATACATGATTGTAAATGCATGATCGGACGATATAATCCTGTTTTTTCATTCCGCTCACTTTCACTCGTTCTTCAATTGTTGCTTTTTCATAAGAATTCACCCGAAAAGAAATGGTCGTTGTGTTGTGTTTTCCATGTCTGTCACCAGCCATCGCTTATTCCTCCTCTTCCTCATGTTTCTTATCTAGCAAACCTGCTAATTTACTCTGTGTAGACGGATACAGATGTGAATAAGTGTTCAACGTGGTTTCCACCTTTTCATGTCCAAGGCGTTCTGCAATCTCCAATGGAGCCACCCCCATATCAACCAGCATACTGGCATGGGAATGGCGGAGATCATGAAGTCGTATCCGCTTTACACCAGACCGCTCGATTCCGGTAGCCATACAATGTTCCATATGCGATTTGGTAAACCGAAAAAGTCTTTCCTTTTTCATAATTCCATACAAATGACTGCAATACTCCCTAAATTCCTCTGCAAGAAAATCCGGCATCGTAATCACACGGATACTCTTTGGAGTTTTCGGCTGCGTGATCATATCCTTTCCTTTCAGTCTCTGATAAGATTTATTGATTGATATGGTTTTCTCTTCAAGATTGATGTCATTATAAGTAAGTGCAAGCAATTCACCGATACGCATTCCGGTCCAGTACAACAAAAGAAACGCCATTCTTGTCTCCGGCTTATCACTTACTGTCTCCAGAAAAGCATTGAAC
>JAEDDO010000138.1 GCA_016298055.1 Frisingicoccus sp. | reverse complement strand
TATGAATGTGGGATGATGAAAAAACGGTTGACAAAAAACGGTTTATATATTATAGTTATTAGGCAGTTTGCAGATTGGCTGATGTGGCACAGTAGGTAGCGCGCATCCTTGGTAAGGATGAGGTCGGCGGTTCAAGTCCGCTCATCAGCTCGATTGGTTGAAGAGTCTTTAAAAGCAGGTCATTGAAGCCTGTTTTTAAGGGCTTTTTTTCTTGACGGACATAGAATAACCAGATATAATTTCAATAATACAGGAGGTTATCAGAATGAAACCAAGTGGTGAAACAGTACTTTTATATAATATCGACAGTGAGAAGAATCGGAAGCTTCGCATGCTCATGCTTCGTATGGGTATGAGGGTCCGTGTGGTGGACAAGGCAGATTACGGTAAGCCTGTCGGCCTTCTTGCAGGACTTAAGGATGTAACCATTGAAGATCCGGATGGGGAAGTGTCGGATTTTTCAGAAGAGATGATGGTCATGCGCGGTTTTACAGAGCGCCGGCTCGATCTTTTTTTGCAGAGTATGCGCAGAGAAGGAATTGAACGCATTGACTATAAAGCGATTCTCACACCGGTCAATTCCAGGTGGAATTCATGCCAGCTGTATCAGGAGCTGAAAAAAGAACATGAGCAAATGAACAGCAGACAAACACCGTAAGATGTGTTAAAATAAAAGATACGAATTTTCAGGAGGCAGATGTAATGGAAGAAAAAGAAGTGGTATCGAAAAATTTTATCGAACAGATTATTGATAGAGATCTGGAAGAAGGACATGTTCATGGGGTTGCCACCCGTTTCCCTCCGGAACCGAACGGTTACCTGCATATCGGACATGCCAAATCTATTTTACTCAACTATGGTCTGGCACAGAAGTATCAGGGCCATTTTAATCTGAGATTTGATGATACAAATCCTACAAAAGAAAAGACAGAATTCGTTCAGTCCATTATCCGCGATGTGGAATGGCTCGGTGCAAAATATGACGGTGAAGTGCGTTTTGCATCCAACTATTTTCAGGAGATGTATGAGGCTGCGATTAAACTGATCAAAAAGGGAAAAGCTTATGTGTGTGATCTGAGTGCGGAAGAGATCCGTGAGTACAGAGGTACTTTAAAGGAACCTGGTAAGGAAAGCCCATACCGCAATCGTTCCATCGAAGAGAACCTGGCATTATTTGAGGGCATGAAAAAGGGTGAATATCCGGACGGATCCAAAGTTCTTCGTGCAAAGATCGACATGGCATCCCCGAATATGAATATGCGTGACCCGGTTTTATACCGTGTGGCCAGAATGCACCATCACAATACAGGCGATGCATGGTGTATTTACCCAATGTATGACTTTGCTCACCCGATCGAAGATGCGATCGAGGGAATCACACATTCTATCTGTACACTTGAATTTGAGGATCACCGTCCGCTTTATGACTGGGTTGTCAGAGAACTGGAATATGCAGAGCCTCCGAAGCAGATTGAATTTGCAAAGATGTACCTGACAAATGTTGTGACAGGAAAACGCTATATTAAACGTCTTGTTGATGAAGGTATTGTTGACGGTTGGGATGATCCGCGTCTTGTGACGATCGCAGCGCTTCGCCGCCGCGGTTTCACACCTGAATCGATCCGCAATTTTATGGAGCTTGTCGGTGTATCCAAGGGCAACAGTTCGGTGGACTATGCGATGCTTGAATACTGTATCCGTGAGGATCTTAAATTAAAACGTTCCCGTGTCATGGCGATCCTTGATCCGATCAAACTGATCATTGATAATTATCCGGAAGGTCAGGTTGAATATATGGATGTTATGAATAATCAGGAGAACGAAGAGATGGGAATGCGTAAAGTTCCGTTCTGCCGTGAGCTTTATATTGAAAGAGAAGACTTTATGGAAGAACCTCCGAAGAAATATTTCCGTCTTTTCCCTGGCAATGAAGTGCGCCTGATGAATGCATATTTTGTGAAATGTGTAGATTACAAAAAGGACGAAAACGGCAAGATCACAGAGATTCATTGTACCTATGATCCGGAAACACGCAGCGGAAGCGGATTTACCGGACGCAAAGTTAAAGGTACGATCCACTGGGTAGCTGCACCGACAGCTGTGAAAGCAACTGTGCGTCTTTATGAAAATCTTGTAGATGAAGAGAAGGGTGTATACAATGAAGACGGTTCATTGAACCTGAATCCGAATTCTCTGACCGTACTGGATACATGTTATCTGGAACCTTCTTTAGCTGAAGCTAAGGCCGGCGACAGCTTCCAGTTTGTGCGTAACGGTTATTTCTGTGTAGATGAAAAAGACAGTCAGCCGGATCACCTGGTATTTAATCGTATCGTTTCCCTGAAGAGTTCTTATAAACCGGGAAAATAAATAACAAAAGATAAAGGGTGTGGGAAAAAGCCGCATCCTTTTTTCTGGACAAAATCAGAAAAAATAAAAAACAGAGAAAAACAGAGAAAACAAGAGATAATTTGAGATAAAAGGACATATACTTAAAAATACAAAGATGTTAAAGGTTGCAACTTGGGGCATAATAAAATATTATATACCCATGGTTAGCACTCAAACAATGTGAGTGCTAATAAACAGAAAACGATAAGTCAGGAGGAATATAAAATGAAATTAAGACCATTAGGCGACAGAGTCGTATTAAAACAGCTGGTAGCAGAAGAAACAACAAAATCCGGTATCGTACTTACAGGACAGGCAAAGGAAAAGCCACAGGAAGCAGAAGTTATCGCTGTAGGACCTGGCGGTGTTGTTGAAGGAAAAGAGATTAAGATGGAAGTATCTGTCGGACAGAAAGTTATTTATTCCAAATATGCAGGTACAGAAGTGAAACTTGACGGTGAAGAATTTATTATCGTAAGACAGTCTGATATTTTAGCAGTTGTAGAATAAGTCGATATTTTGGAGGTAGATGAACATGGCAAAGGAAATTAAATATGGCGCAGAAGCAAGAAAAGCATTAGAAGCCGGTGTAAATCAGTTAGCAAATACAGTAAGAGTCACATTAGGACCAAAAGGAAGAAACGTTGTTCTTGATAAAACATACGGAACACCATTGATCACAAATGATGGTGTGACAATCGCAAAGGATATCGAACTGGAAGATGCATTTGAAAACATGGGTGCACAGATCGTTAAAGAAGTTGCAACAAAGACAAATGATGTTGCAGGTGATGGTACAACAACAGCAACTGTACTTGCTCAGGCAATGATCAACGAAGGTATGAAAAACCTTGCAGCAGGCGCAAATCCGATCATCTTAAGAAAAGGCATGCAGAAAGCAACAGAATGTGCAGTGGAAGCGATCAAAGAAATGAGCTCCACAATTGATGGAAAGAATCAGATAGCAAAAGTTGCTGCAATTTCCGCAGGTGATGAATTTGTCGGTGAGATGGTTGCAGAAGCTATGGAAAAAGTATCCACAAACGGTGTTATCACTATTGAAGAATCCAAGACAATGCAGACAGAGCTTGAATTGGTAGAAGGTATGCAGTTTGACCGTGGATATCTTTCCGCATACATGGCAACAGATATGGACAAGATGGTAGCCGTTCTCGACAATCCATATATCCTTATTACAGATAAAAAGATTTCCAATATTCAGGAGATCCTTCCAGTACTTGAACAGATCGTTCAGACAGGTGCTAAACTTTTAATCATCGCTGAGGATATCGAAGGCGAAGCTCTTGCAACATTAGTTGTTAACAAGTTAAAAGGCGTATTCTCTGTTGTTGCTGTTAAAGCTCCTGGTTTTGGTGATCGTCGTAAAGCTATGCTTCAGGATATCGCTATCCTTACAGGCGGTACAGTTATCTCTGAAGAACTTGGCTATGAACTTAAAGACGCAACAATGGATATGCTCGGACGTGCAAAATCCGTTAAAGTTGAAAAAGAAAATACAATCATTGTTGACGGTATGGGTGATCCGGATGCAATCGCTGCAAGATGCAGCCAGATCCAGATGCAGGCCAATGAAACAACATCTGAATTTGATAAAGAAAAATTACTTGAAAGACTTGCAAAACTTTCCGGTGGCGTTGGTGTGATCAAAGTCGGTGCAGCAACAGAAACTGAGATGAAAGAAAAGAAACTCCGTATGGAAGATGCTCTTGCAGCTACACGTGCAGCTGTAGAAGAAGGTATTATCTGCGGTGGTGGTTCCGCATATATCCATGCTTCCAAGAAAGTTGCTGAACTTGCCAACAGCTTAAACGGTGATGAAAAGACAGGTGCAGGCGTTGTCCTTAAAGCACTTGAAGCACCTTTATTCCATATTGCAGCAAATGCAGGTCTTGAAGGCGCTGTCATCATCAACAAAGTTCGTGAAAGCGAACCAGGCTTTGGTTTCGATGCATTAAAAGAAGAATATGTCAACATGATCGAAGCAGGTATCATCGATCCGGCTAAGGTTACAAGAAGTGCTCTTCAGAACGCAACAAGTGTTGCTTCCACATTGTTAACAACAGAATCTGTTGTAGCTGAAATCAAACAGGATGTACCTCCAATGGGCGGAATGCCACAGGGCGGTATGGGAATGATGTAAAGGGGACATTTTGATGTTCTTCATCTGATACGTCAATTTTGAGGATTTTACTGCGCTGTTTATGGACATCTGCTCCGTAAACTCGCAAGCTCGGACAGTACTTCGCAGATGTCACGATACTCGTAAAATCCTCAAAATTTTCCTGCCATCATCTAAAGAACATGAAAATGTCTGGTGGTGAGGAACGGTAGGGTATAGGCTGATCAATAGTTTGAAACCTCCATGATGT
>JAEDDO010000137.1 GCA_016298055.1 Frisingicoccus sp. | reverse complement strand
ATTTTACGAACTTTTACAACACCGTCAACAGCTTTTAAGGCATTGAGAACTTCATCTGAAGCACTTACGTTCATATCGATCATCGTATATGCCCATGCCCCTTTGCTCTTGTTTGTCATATCTTCAATGTTCAGACCTTCTTCAGCACAAACATTTGTCAGCTTACTTAAGATCTTAGGAATATTTCTATGGCAGATTGCCACACGGCCTGCCGCCTTGCAGACACCCATATCACATGCAGGGTAGTTTACGGAGTTTTTAATATTACCGTTTTCTACATAATCACGTACCTGCTTTGCAGCCATTACTGCACAGTTGTCTTCAGATTCTTCTGTAGAAGCACCAAGATGAGGAATTGCGATAACCCCAGCCATCTGAGCAGTTTTTGCATTCGGGAAGTCTGTTACATAACGGCGAACTTTTCCGTCTGCAAGTGCTTTTTCCATCGCATCATCATCAACAAGAAGATCTCTTGCAAAGTTAAGAATGATCACGCCATCTTTCATTTTTGCAATTGCTTCTTCATTGATCATCTTACGTGTATCATCCATCAATGGTACATGAACGGAGATGAAATCGCAGTTTGCATAGATATCATCCAGGTTGTTAATATGCTTTACATCCCTTGAAAGGCTCCATGCTGCATCAACAGAGATGAATGGGTCATAGCCGTATACTTCCATACCAAGACGGTTGCAGGCATTGGCCACACGAACACCGATGGCTCCAAGACCGATCACACCAAGTTTTTTGCCTTTAATTTCTGTACCGGCAAACTGGCTCTTTTTCTTTTCAACAAGTTTATCAATTGCAGGCTCTGTTTTTTCAGACTGTACCCAGTTGATACCGCCTACAATATCACGTGCTGCAAGGAACATACCAGCGAGAACCGCTTCTTTAACACCGTTTGCATTTGCCCCTGGTGTATTGAATACAACAATACCTTTTTCTGCACATTTATCAAGCGGAATATTATTAACGCCGGCTCCGGCTCTTGCAACTGTTAAAAGACTTTCCGGAAGATCCATATCATGCATAGCTGCACTACGGACCATAGCTACTTCTGCTTCTGCAAATTCTTCTGTTTTTTCATATGCATCAGAAAAAACATCCATACCAACTTTTGCGATTGGATTTAAGCATTTAACTTTATACATTTTTAAAACACCTCTTATTTATTTTCAGCTGCGAATTTCTTCATGAATTCGATAAGCGCTTCGACACCTTCATATGGCATTGCATTGTAAATACTTGCACGCATACCACCAACGGAACGATGACCTTTTAAGTTTTCAAAGCCTGCTGCTTTTGCTTCTTTTACAAATTTTTCTTCCATTTCTTTATCACCGATAACAAATGGAATATTCATAAGAGAACGGTCCTCTTTCACAACTGTTCCTTTATAGAAATCCTGAGAATCAAGATAATCATAGAAAAGATTTGCTTTCTTTTCGTTCTTTTCTTTCATAGCTTCAAGACCGCCGTTCTTTAACAGCCATTTGAATACTTTACCACAAACATAGATACCATATGCAGGTGGTGTGTTATATAAAGAATCATTATCGGAATGTGTTTTGTATTTTAACATCGTAGGTGTTCCCGGAAGAACATCGTCAGAAATCAGGTCTTTGCGGATAATACAGATAACAACACCTGCCGGTCCAACGTTCTTCTGAGCACCTGCATAGATCATGCCATATTTTGATACGTCAACTGGTTCGGATAAGAAACAGGATGACTGGTCGGAAACTAAAATCTTACCTTTTGTATTTGGAAGTGTTTTATATTTTGTTCCATAAATTGTATTGTTTTCACAGATATATACATAATCCATATCGTCAGTGATCGGCAAATCGGAACAATCCGGAATATAGGAAAATGTTTTATCTTTAGAAGATGCAAGTTCAACAGCTTCACCAAAGAGTGCTGCTTCTTTGTGTGCTTTTGTTGCCCACTGTCCTGTAATTACATAACCTGCTTTGCGGTTTTTCATGAAGTTTAAAGGAACCATAGCAAACTGTGTATGTGCTCCGCCCTGAAGGAAAAGTACTTCATAGTTGTCCGGAATGTTCATCAGTGTTCTTAAATCAGCTTCTGCTTCCTGAATAATTGTCTCAAAAGCTTTTGAACGATGACTCATCTCCATAACACTCATGCCTGTACCTTTATAGTCAAGCATCTCGTCTGCTGCCTCCTGTAATACTTCAACCGGCAAAACTGCTGGTCCTGCTGAAAAATTCCATACTCTGCTCATTTCTATTATCTCCTTTTTTCTATAAAAAACTTTAATTTTTTATCATATCTTCTTCCGAAAATGCTTCAGAAATAGAAGCTCCCGGTGCAACCATCGGCCATACTTTATCATCACAGTCGATCATACAGTTGATGACAACCGGCCCATCCGCCTTCAATGCTTCCTGCATTGCCACAACCAGTTCCTGTTTATTCGTGACATTGATTCCGCGGCAGCCGCAGGCTTCGGCAATCTTTGCATAATCAAAATCACCATTTAAAATCGTATTCGAATAGCGTTTTTCATAGAACAGCGTCTGCCACTGGCGTACCATACCAAGTACACTGTTATTAAAAATCACTTCGATCACCGGAATTTTATATTTCGAAGCTGTAAGTAATTCGTTAAAGTTCATCCGGAAACATCCGTCACCTGCCATGTTGATAACGGTCTTATCCGGACATGCAACTTTCACACCCAATGAAGCGCCAAGGCCATATCCCATTGTGCCAAGGCCTCCGGAAGTAATAAATTTACGAGGTGCATTATACTTATAGAACTGAGCCGCCCACATCTGATGCTGACCGACTTCTGTGCAGATCAGGGCATCACCATGGGTCATCTCATAAATCGTCTCTACAATCTGAGGACCTGTCAGACGATCCTTTGGATAGGTCAATGGATAACGTGCCTTCAAATCATTAATATACTGCATCCACTCTTTATGTTCCATCTGATTTAACTGGGCATTCAATTTTCTTAAGACAAGCTTGGCATCGCCTTCAATGCAGTGATCCACTACAATATTTTTATTGATTTCTGAAGCATCTACATCGATCTGAATAATTTTCGCTTTGCTTAAAAATGTCTGAGGGTTACCGATGACACGGTCTGAAAATCTTGAACCTACGACAATGACCAGATCACTCTGGCTGATTCCGTAGTTGGAAGCTTTTGTTCCGTGCATGCCGAGCATTCCCGCATAGGCTTCATCTGTGCCGTCAAAAGCTCCCTTACCCATAAGCGAATCCGCTACCGGCGCGTCGATCTTCTTAACAAAACGCCGAAGTTCTTCGGAAGCATTGGATAAAGTCACACCACCGCCGACAAACACAAAAGGCCGTTTTGAATGTGCGATCATCGTTGCTGCCTTTTCAATGTCCGTCTCACTGATCGCTGATGCATCCGGCACTACCGGTTCCGGTTTCTGATATGTATATTCTGTTTTTGCTGCCGTTGCATTTTTTGTGATGTCGACAACAACCGGTCCCGGACGTCCGCTCTGAGCGATACGAAAAGCTCTTCGGATAACATCCGCCAGTTTGGTCACATCTTTTACAATAAAATTATATTTTGTGATTGGCATAGTTACGCCAAGAATATCCACTTCCTGAAAGCTGTCTTTTCCCAAAAGATTTAATCCCACATTACATGTGATCATTACGATCGGCACGGAATCCATATAGGCCGTCGCAATACCGGTAACCATATTCGTGGCACCCGGACCGGAAGTGGCAAAACAGACGCCGACTTTCCCTGTAGCTCTGGCATAACCATCCGCCGCATGGGAAGCCCCCTGTTCATGGGATGTCAGATAGTGGGTAATCTCATCTCTATGCTTATACAATTCGTCATACACATTTAAAATGGCTCCTCCGGGATATCCAAAAACAGTATCCACGCCCTGTTCTTTCAGACATTCAATGACAATCTGTGCGCCTGTTAATTCCATATATAATAACCTCTTTCTATTTTGCTTTCGGTATTTCCAAAACAGCGCCTCTGTTTCCGGATGTTACCATAGAAGCGTATCTTGCAAGATATCCGCTTGTAACCTTCGGCTCACGAGGCTGCCAGTTTTCTCTTCTCTTAGCCAGCTCTTCATCGCTGACATCCACATTAATTGTATTTGCAGGAATATCGATCTTAATGATATCGCCTTCTTCAATAAGGGCAATCGGTCCTCCGACAGCTGCTTCCGGAGAAACATGTCCGATAGATGCACCGCGGGATGCACCGGAGAAACGTCCGTCTGTGATCAATGCCACGCTGGCACCGAGTCCCATACCTGCAATAGCGGATGTCGGATTGAGCATTTCACGCATACCCGGTCCGCCCTTAGGACCTTCATAACGGATAACAACCACATCACCTGCCACGATCTTTCCGCCTTTGATCGCCGCAATCGCATCTTCTTCACAATCAAATACTCTTGCAGGTCCTTCATGCACCATCATCTCAGGAACAACTGCGGAACGTTTAACCACACAGGAATCCGGTGCAATATTTCCTTTAAGAACGGCAATACCGCCTGTCTCGCTGTATGGATGATCGATCGGACGAATAACATCCGGATTTTTATTGACACAGTTGGCAATATTCTCACCGACTGTTTTTCCTGTAACTGTTATCAGATCTGTATATAATAAGCCTTTTTTGTTTAATTCGTTCATAACGGCATACACACCGCCGGCCTCATTCAGATCTTCCATATATGTAAAGCCTGCCGGAGCCAGATGGCAAAGGTTTGGTGTCTTTGCACTGATCTCATTGGCAATATCCACATTCAATTCAACGCCGGCTTCATGTGCAAT
>JAEDDO010000136.1 GCA_016298055.1 Frisingicoccus sp. | reverse complement strand
ATGTCCGGCGGAATTGTATCAAGAATCATCTGATAAATTCTGGAAAAAACACTCATATTCATTGAAGTCCTATTAAAGGTCACATCAACAAATTGAAGGCAGACAACCAATGTTCCTGCGAGAAACACAAACGTCATCCCCACAAAACGTTTAATCAGTTTTTTTCCAATCTTTCCAAAAAGCACAACATCGCCAACGCCGTAGATACCGGAACATACCGCCAGAAAAATCATAGGGCCGGCCAATGCCGACAGAAGATTCATCATCGTATTAAAAAGGGGGGTGACCGCCTGTTCATATAGTACATCTCCCGCTTCAGGTAAAAAACCGGTAATGATTATCCCCAGCAAAACCGATACGACCAGTGATATGAGCATCCAGGGCTTCTTCGACGACGGCTCAGATACCAGGAGCATGGAAACTTCATTAATCCCGTCCTTATAATGATATTCGATAGCCAGACCCATCAGTGAAAGTAGAGAACTTCCATTCCCGATTTCATCATAACTATCAAATTCCCTTGGATTACTTTTCGATCCTGCCGCCGAAAGTGATAAATAAGATCTTCGCAAACGTGTACCGCATTTTACAATGCACTCCGTACCTTCTCCAATCTCTTCAAGCCATTTCAGCATCACGTCTTCCACAGAAAGTCGAAATTTTAAAATATCTTTTCTATTAAAATCAGCTTCTGAAAGGATCTCCGCCAACCACTCACTGGCTTCATCAATTGATTCTCTACTCAAAATAAAACTTTTCTTCTGGCTCTTTACCCGTTTCACAATTTTTTATCCTTTCTGTTCATTTTATTAAAAAATCGCCGTACATTAAGACAATCCATATTGACACAGCAATCGACGGACCAAATGGAAAATGATCCTCTATATTCGGATGAATCCCCTTGCGTATCAGGACGAATATAAGTCCCATTATACAAGAAATCAGCATAGCAAACAAGGATGCATCCATTCCCAAATAAAGTCCCATAACGGCGATCAATTTAATATCGCCGCCGCCAAGACTTTCTTTTTTTAACACAATATCCATCAAAAGTGCTATTGCTAAAACGCTGCCTCCACATACAAAGGCTGATGCTACATGGATCCCTATCCCCATAAGCGTGCCATATTTTTCAAATTCAAAAGGAATCGCCGCCACCCATGCTGCTGACGCAATAATCAGGCAGCTATCCGGAATAATATAACTTTCCAGATCCGTCAATGATAAACAAAAAAGGCATCCCAATAATATCAGATTTCTCAGACAAATAACGGATAAACCAAAACGAATCAGACATAATACCGCCAAAATTGAAAAAAGGATTATGATGAATCTGCTTTTTTTATAAACCGGCATCAGAAACAACTTCTGCATTCACGTGAAAATCAAAATAGGTATCCGGATATGGCTCATTCTCCAAAGTAAAATGCCACCACTCTGTCTCCAAAGGCCTAAAACCGTGACGGATCATCGCCTCACGGAGAAGCATGCGATTTGCATATTGTTCGTCCGTCAGCCCTTCTGTATAGTCCGGATGGGACAGTTCTCCAAAATAATCAAAAGTTCCGCCCATATCTACCTCTTTTCCCGTAGACATATCAAATAATGTCAGATCTACCGTACTTCCCCGGCTGTGACCGGATTTCGCATCGATATATCCCTGATCAAATAATAAGGTTTTGTCTACTTCCGGATAGAAATAATCCTTCATCTCTTTGGCATCCAGATCCTCCGCCCATCTGACAAAATGATCGACTGCTGTCTGAGGCCGATATGCATCATAAACCTTCAGGCGGTATCCCTGTTCCATCACCTCTTTGCTCACTTCATTGAGCGCGGCAGCGGCTTCCTTTGTCATCAGCACACACGGTTCCTCATATCCGTCAATTCGCTCACCCACAAAATTATATGTAGTATAATAGCGAACCTCCTGAATCACATCCGGTGCCACATCTGACAAAAGTACAAATCCTTCCGAATTCATTTCATCTGCCACTTCCGTTTCCTTCTGCACAGTCTCTGTACTTGTTTCAACATTCTTCTTTTGAGTACATCCTCCGGCAGACATCAGAAAAACAGCTGCCATTAAAACTGCAGCCTGACGTTTCATTGCTTTTTTCATACGATCAGTCCTCCCTTTATTAAAAATATTGTAACTGTTTAGATATCTATGGAAAAAATTTCTCACGAACTGAGACAGAAATGTAATCTTTGATTCACAGTATACCATAAAATGTGTACATCCTCAAGCATTGTCCTGACACAAAATAATCAGCTCTATCGACTCTTTTCGCCTGTCAATAGAGCAGATTTTGTATCATTAACAAGCCTTTTCGAAGTGCTGTGAACCCTCCCCCGGACACCTGACTGCTTTAATCCGGAAAACGTTCCATGACATGAAGGAATTCTTCAAAATGACTGTTAAACAGTTCTGTCAACTTCGGATCGAATTGGCGTCCTGCCTCTGCCATAATCTCTGCACGGACACGTTCCGGATCCCAGGCGTCCTTATAACAGCGATGACTGACAAGTGCATCAAACACATCCGCAATTGCTACACATCTTGCATATAAAGATATTTCTTCAGCTTTCATATTATTCTGATATCCCGAACCGTCGAAACGTTCATGATGTTCATGTGCAATACGGGCTGCGATCTTCATGATCTCTCCGGGAGAATTACGCAGCAAGTCATATCCATAATCTACATGTTTCTTTACTTCCGCAAATTCTTCCTCTGTCAATTTTGATGGTTTGTTCAATATCTCCCGAGGTACACCGATTTTTCCCACATCATGCATCATGCTGGCAACACTCACCTTCCATGTCTCTTCCTCAGAAAATCCTAAGGCACGACACAGTATTTCCGTATAAGCAGCAACTCTTTTGACATGCTGCCCCGTTTCTTTGCTCTGAGCTTCCACTAATTCTGCCAATGAGCGCACCAATGTCTCCTGATCGGCATATAACTCATTATTTTTTTCAATCAGCTCTTTAATCAGATTCTGAAGCTTGCTCGTTACGGAAAGGCAAATGGCAGCTATGGCAAGGAGTTCGATACAGCGGGGAATCACTCCATATACAAATACCCCATGAAGCGTAACCAGTGGCTCATCCGGCACGATTCTCAGCCAAAACGCAATTAAATGGCTGAGTGCCATAACCGGCATACTTAACAAGGTCGTGTACCAAACACTTTTCTTGTCACAATACAAGCAGGAAACGGCTACCGGAAATACCAGCATAATGATGACATGATAAGACAAAATTGAATACAGTAACCCCGCCATCAATACGACAAGCGTCAAAACAAAGTAATGTGCTGTTTTACTGCATATATGAAAAACATCATATAATACCGTAGGAATAAATAAAATTGCCATGGCCACTAACAATGTGGGATAGATCATGCTTGAAATATTAAAGATATGTATCTTATTTAACAAAATAACAATGGCCATCAGTACAATCATAATCCGACACATAGATGACATACGCCGGTCTGCATCATTTTCAAAGTCTTCAATCAAGCGCTTCGTAAAATTCATATTAACTCCTTTGTAAAAAATGACTCCTAGACATTTTTGAATTTTTCCATATCCATTAAACCTTCACTTTTTGCAACAATGGTTGTCACTGTTGCATCTCCCGTAACATTTACACATGTCTGCATCATGCCGACCAGGGAATAGAGTCCCATGATCAGGCTGATGCCTTCAACAGGAATTCCGTACTGCGGAAGGAGAAGGGCAATACAGACAAGTGCACCTCCTGGCACTCCGGGTGCGCCTACTGACAAAACAAAGATAGTCAGTGCCATGGAAAAGACTAATGACATTGTCATCGGAACTCCAAATATCTTCGCCATAAAAAGTGCGGAGATCATCTGGGTAATACAACTTCCATCCATATTAATTGTAGCTCCCAGCGGAATTGAAAAAGAATAGACCTTCTTTGCAATTCCAAGCCGGTCTTTACATATTTCGATTGAGACCGGAATGGTCGCACTGCTGGATGCCATTGTGAAAGCCGAGAGCATCGCCGGAGAAAATTTTCGAAAAAATGTCACCGGATTCAATCGTCCGACAATAAGTAAAAGCAATCCGTAAACACAGATCATGAGAATATCCGCAAAATAAATTGTTGCCGGCCATGTCAATAATTTCAGAAGATTCTTTATATCAAGCGAAATGATCATCTTTGCCATCGAACAAAAAACGGATAATGGCATAAAACTGATAATGATTGCTGTTGCCTGAGAAAAAACCGCATTACCTGTATTAAGTGCCGTCCGGAATGTTTCAGAATACTGGCCAATCTTTTTTGTCGTAAATCCCAGTAAAAATGCAATAAAAATCACCTGAAGCATATCCATATTCAAAAAAGGCGTGATGATATCTGACGGAATGATCCCCATTATCATGTCCTTAGCAGAAGTGGAAACTGCTGTACTTTTTTCGATTGCAGAAGATGCTGCATCCGTCACCGCCCCGGCAAGCGCCGGATCCCCGATTCTGAAAATTCCATAAATACCTGCTCCGAGAAAAACGGCCAGAAGTGATGTAAAAAAATATGTACCGATTACTTTTCCTCCAATTCTTCCCAAAGCTTTCATATCACCGTAATCCCCGATACAGGAAGCAATTGAAAAGAAGACGAGCGGTGCCACAACAAATTTTACTGCGTTCAAAAACATGGTCGATACAGGAGAAAACAGGTCATCAGAAAGTATAACCGTGAACGTCTGCGGTACAAACATTTTCAGAATTATCCCTGTAAAAATACCAAGCACCATAGCGCCAAGTGTCAGAAGAAGCTGACGATATCGAGAGGCTGTCACACGAATCGAGACGGTATTGATG
>JAEDDO010000135.1 GCA_016298055.1 Frisingicoccus sp. | reverse complement strand
CTTCGGCATCTGCAATAAAGTTTTGTGCAGCGTCCCGGAAGGCATCCGCAGTGAAATCGCCAAGGTTGGTTTCAACGATACGTGCTTCGGCTATATAATTGATATATCCACCCCACATACTGTTGGTCACCGAACCGATTTCTTCTGCGAGCATAGCCTGCTGGGAGGTGTTGATCTCATCAATTTTTCCGGATATATCCGAATCCGGTGTGATTGCCTGAGCATCTTCATAGCTGATTGGGTTTACCTCAATTGTCAATGTGTCATCAGAAGAAAAGTCCAGTGTGATCCGACCGAGTTCAGTTAATCCGGTTCCGGTCTGGACGATGTGAACATCATTGACAACTTTATCTTCTTTTGTATGGCTGTGTCCATCGATAATGATATCTAAGTCACCCTGATATTCACCGGTCATGGCATTGGCGAGAGCAGCACTGTCGCATGGAACATTTGTGTATTCGCCAAGATGCGCAACGGCAATAATGACATCACAGCCGGCTTCTTCAAGTTCGTCAATTTCAGATTTGGCTGCTTCGATTTCATCCCGGAATTCAAGATCCTGAATACCTGTCGGATTTGTTGCGGTTGCCGTACTGGCTGTGGTAAGACCGAAAAATCCAAGTTTTTTTCCTTCTTTTTCTATAATGACATGGCATCCGTTATCATCATCGGACTGGAAAAGGGGTGCATTGTCTTTATAGATATTGGCGCTGATTACCGGAAAGTCAGCCAGAGAGGCATTTTCAAGTGCAATTTCGGTTCCGTAATCAAATTCGTGGTTGCCTGCAGCCATTAAGTCATAGCCTGCGGCATTCATAAGCTGAATAATATCCGAACCTTGTGTCAGAGAGGCGATCGGAAGACCCTGAGTCGCGTCACCGGCATCAACTAAAATAGGATTTGCACCCTCCAATTCCGCTTCTTTTTTTATAGAAGCGACCCGATCAAGACCGATGCTGCTGTCAGAACCGACAATAGAGCCATGGACATCATTCGTATGTAAAATTGTGATTTTGATGTCCTTACCTTCGGCATAGACGGGCAATGAAAGCCCTTGCAAAAGCAAGGTAAAAACCGCCAGACCGGAGATGATTTTTTTGTAAAAAACATTTCTCATTATGTGACCTCCTTTTTGAGATAGATTGTTTAACCTGTAATCAGTTTCATTATAATATTTGTCCGGGTGGGTGTCAATCATAGGGACAGGTTCCCCGGCTCGGTGAGTCGGGGAACCTGTCCCTAAAATTACTTGCAAATCTATAGGAAATATATTATAATATTGGTATACATACCAAACCTAAAAGGAGGGATTGCTCAGATGTCAATTTTATACAACAAAAAGGGGGATCATATGGGAGGCAAGGTTATAAAAAAAGTAATTTCAATGTTTCTTATTCTGGTGATGATATGCGCGTTAACAGGATGCGGCGGCAGTTCGATTACAGGAACATGGTATCTTACCGAGGTACATTCAGGGGAGGATATTTACAATATGGATGAACTGGCAGAAATATTTGATGCCGCTGAGGATGCCGAAATCTGTGTCATGCTTGAGCTGAAGGATGGCGAATTCAGATTATCAGAAAAAGAAACTGATGATAAAAACAGTGAACCGGTGGTTTTGCTTTCGGGCACATATGAAGAAAACAACGGGGAATATTCTTTTGTGATAAAAGGCCAGGAAGATGTGAAGGAAAATGAAGTCACAGGAGTTCTGGAAGATGGACGTCTCATTCTGGAGAATAAGAATGACAGCGGAGATATCCGTATGATTCTTAAAAAGTAACGCGTTGATATATGCAAAGTTTCAGAACCGGAAAGGAGAGAAAAAAGTGAAAAGATTATCTAAGAAGACGACAGCCATATTGATGTCAGCAATGATGATTCTGACCTGTGCGGCATATCCGACACATGCCTTTGCAGCCAATAATTATAATACACTGGGAAAAAGTGAAGATTTTAAATCATTTGTGAGAACTGACAACAATCAAAGAACAACGTATTACGACATCTATGGGGGACAGACGGAGGGCAGGAAGGATGTGGATGACCTGAATGTTCTTATGGAAGATACTTTGTACAACAGCAAGGTAATCGGTACGAATTATACGCCTGCTCAATACTGGGCAGCTTTTGCAAACGGTGTATATGCATCAAATACGGAATCCTATTATTCATTCAATAACAGACCTTATAAAGACAGATTCATGAATGATGTGAACGGTGACAGAGGTTACGGAAATCTGTACGAAGCCTTATCCTCTCTTACAGGAAAAACTCAGGCCACCGGCAAAAATGCAAAAACATGTGATATCCGTACGATCAGTACCGGGAAACGTACCGCAAAAAATCTTAATCAGGTACAGGAAGATGCCTTTAGTCTGCTTGTAGAAGTCAAGCCGGGAAGAATTAAGACAAGTGATTTCAGAAAGCACGCTTCGCTCAAAGCTATGGAAGAGGACAAGAATTCCGATCAAACGGTAATGTATAATCTGATGGCCACAAGAGATCGTCAAGGCAGTACATTCAGGTATATATATAATTGCTTTGGAATCGCCTACAGTGATTTTTCAATAACGCCTGTCAGCGCGGAATATAATGAGGCCGAAAAAAACAGCACAGGTGCAACACCGGCATTGAGAGATGAGGATACACTGGATGAGGCATTAGACAAGGTTAAAAGCGGAGAGGCAATTTACGGATTTTCGGTAAAGGAAAATGCAAGCAGTCATGTTGCCTCATTTAAAAACGAGAGTACTCAGCCTGCAACCCAGCAGATATCGACGCAAACATCCATTTCGGAAAAGTTGTCTTCGACAGTTTCCGAAAATAAGCAGGTTTCTTTTTCACAATCAGAGAATGCCAAAATTTCATTGGGTTCCAACCAAGCTTTTTTCCATTTTGAAACCGGTATTACTTTTACAGAAAGTGAACTTTGGGGAAAAGGTACCAGCAGAACAAATGAGACTACCAAAACAGAGACTAACACGGTTACAGATACAATACAGCTTCCGGAACATACAGGTGTAACTCACAGTATCATGACAACCAATTATGTTTATTCGATGGTTTATGATTGTCCTGTAGCAATATCTTACACGGTGACGATATTTTCATATGATGGATGTTACTATGATGATGCTGGCAAAGTGGCTTCTTTTGTAACGTCAGGTTATTCCCAGTCAGCATTTATGACACAGTTTAAAAATGCGAATGAGAACCTTAGAAATCGAATGCACAATGATCCGGGTTATGATGAATCCCACGGTATCACAAGGGGAATCAAGGTAAAGCACGGAGACAGCAGTCAAAGCTTTAATTGGGATAACCCGTGGATCAAGCATCTTGATTATAGTGAAATCTCAGATGCAATGAAAGAAATAGGAATAAAGCCGGGTTATATTGAAACGACAACAGAGTTGACAGAAAAAGTGGCAATGTCAATAACGGGAGGCACACTTAAGAGAGAAGGGGAAGGAAAACTGGGAATTATCGGAAGTGTTCTTCCGCTTTATACACTGCAAAGGGTTAAGCTGAGCAATGCGAATGACAGCAGCCAGTCTGTCGCTCCGGAAGGAAAACTGAATCTGAGTACACTGAAAATGAGCGGTGTGGATGCAAAAGGTGGAGCTTTTTATGGATTTAATGAGGATAGAGGAAGCTGGATATTGACGGACAAAGACGGTAATAAGCTGGATACTTCCGATGTGATAAAACTTGAAGAGAATCTGAATGATAATTTCATAGTAACCGGTTTGGAAGAGGGTACTGCTTATGTGAAGTATGTTGTCGATGCGGAAGCATATCAGCTTCATTCAGATTCGGGTGATGTGATCTATGTTAAACCTTCTGATGTGACAAAAACACCACTGATAACAATTAATGTAAAAGTCGGTGCGGATCAGGAAGATGCGTCTGATGAAACTTCGACAGAGGAACAGATTGAGTCATCTGGTGAAACTTCGACTGAAGAACAGACGGAGGAGAACGTTGATATTCCTGAAATAAGTGATACAGAAAAAGAAGAATTTTTAGAAGCCCTAAAGTGTGAACCGGGAGAGTGTTCCGTGGCAAACGCAACATTACTTTTAAAGAACAGTATCGGAGCCGATATGGATCTTACAGAAAGAATGTATGTAAGTGCATTGCTTCAGGCGGCAGGGGATGAAATTGACGGTAATTCAATTCAAACAAAATATGAAGCCGATGCTCTTGTGTGGGCTGTGAAAGAAGGACTTTTTGCCGGTATGGATCGTGGATATATAGGCTCACATAGCGGTATTACGGAACTTGAATTTGCGGAGATCACCTACAGAGCAGCAAAGAAATATGGTTTCGACGTGAATTACGAGGATGTTTCGGGAGAATATGCCGGATTTGAGGATCTTGATGATTTTGAGAAAGCTTCTATGAACTGGGCCATCAGCAAGGGTATACTTACCGAAGATGAGGCGGCATCTAAAGTAATAAGAACAGACAGGATAATCAGTGACAAAGAAGCTGTGGAATTCTTTGATAATAATCCATACAGCATATAAGATATATGAAAAATCATAAAGTCTGAGTAATCTGAAAAAAGGGCGATAAACCGCATATATATGCGATTTATCGCCTTTCTAAAGTATCTTGAAAATAGATGAACACCGGACTATAATAATAATGGTATTTATACCAGACTCGAAAGGTGGAATGATCAAATGGCAATTACAGATGCGAGCATGGCGGCGAAAAAACGCATTCTTGCCGTTTGCGTTAAATTGTTTTTGGAAAAGGGCTATAACCGTACCACGGTGGCGGAGATTACAAAAGGAGCCGGCGTATCAATTAGCACGTTCCAGAATATCTTCCGTGCAAAAGACGGTGTACTGAACGAGTTGGTGGAGTTTATGTTTTCCAACCAGTTCGGTGTGGCGAGAAGGCTGGCCGGAGC
>JAEDDO010000134.1 GCA_016298055.1 Frisingicoccus sp. | reverse complement strand
GCAATCTCAGAAGTCACAAGAGACTTTCCGACACCGCCTTTACCGCTCACAATACCGATGACATGCTTAATATGACTTTTTGCATTTGCAGGTGCACGGAAATCTTCTGCTTTTCTTGAAGAACAACCTTCAACACCACATGTGCTGCAGCTGGATTCGCTACATGATTCACTCATTTATTTTCACTCCTTTAAACATCGTAACTTTCATTATACTATATTATGATGTGGGTGTCAAAAGTATTTGCCCCATCTTTATATCTTTGCCTGAACCTCCCACACCCCATCTTTATTGCAGGCCGCAGTTAATTCTTTTGTATACCCTCTTAAAATTTTCTGATTCAATTCATCCAGACACTCATGTTCCAGCGGATTTGTATGGATAAAAGGAAATTCAATCCATATTTTATGATCTTTCCCGGATTCTTCCGCAAGAAAACGAATATTCATTTTTCCCGATTCTTCCGGATCAATACGTAAAAAAGGAAAAATCAGTTCATCAAACATCAATTCAATGCCCTGCATCTGTCTCCTGTCAAGCCCATATGGTGCTGCAAAATTTTTAAGTTCACTGCACAGAGAATAGATATCCACATCGTTTTTAGAAATCGTCCGCTCAAAAAGCCGGTTTCGGAACAAAAACTGTCTTGTCAGTTTTTTAGCGGAATTTTCAAAGATCTCTTTCGGCGTTCCCTGCTCATAAATGCTTTTTTCAGCCAAAAAAACAACTTTTGTAGAAATACTTTTTGCAAAACGCATTTCATGGGTCACAATCACACTGGTCATTCCATCCTTATTGAGACGCCTTATAACACTTTCAACCTCATCAACCATTGTCGGATCCAATGCGGATGTCGGTTCGTCAAACAACATGACTTCCGGCTTCATCATCATAGCCCTGGCGATCGCAACTCTTTGTTTTTGTCCTCCGGACAACTGACTCGGCATCCGGTCGCCCCGGTTTTCCATTCCAACCATCTCAAGCAGTCTTTTCGCTTCATCGATTGCCTCACTTTTCGGCATTTTCAAAACTTTCATCGGTGCTAAAATCATATTCTCCATCACATTCAAATGGGAAAACAGGTTAAAGCTCTGATATACCATGCCAAGCTTTCTGCGGATAAGTTCTACATTCGCATCCGGTGCCTGTATGTCTGCTCCGTCAATGATAATCTGACCTTCTGTGGCTTTTTCCAGCCTGTTTATACATCGGAGCAGTGTACTTTTTCCGCATCCGCTTCCGCCGATGATAACAACAGAATCGCCTTTATCAATCTCCAGATTTACATTTTCAAATATAAGATGATCACCAAAACTTTTCTTCAGATTCCTTATCGATATCACTTGATTTCATCCCCTTCCAGATGCTTTCTTCGACTGATCAGTGTTAGAATGCCATTTCCCACCCATCCAAGGATAAGGTAAAGAATCGATATGGCTACTAAGCCAAACATAGCATTCAGGGTTCTTGCGGTAACGATATCCGACGCACGAGTCAGATCTATAATTGCGAGATAACCGACGATCGAAGTTTCCTGTAATGTAATAATAAACTGATTTTTATATACCGGAAGCGCCATATCAACAGACTGAGGTAAAATAACATAGAAAAATGTCTGTATTCTGGAAAGGCCAAGTGTTTCTGCCGCCTCCACCTCTCCTTTGTTCACGGAATTGATCGCTGTATAAAATATCTCCGAAAGATAGGCTGCCGCCTTTAACGTCAAACCGAAAATAACGATCACCACCACCGACAGCGGTACCGATTTGAAAATAATATAGACTAAAAACATCAAAAGAACAAGTGTCGGGATCTGAATAAAAAAGGAAACGAGACAGCTGACGATCCGCCGGATCAGCCTGTGCTCCGACATCTTTATTTTACAGAATAAAGCCCCCAAAAGACTTCCGAACAGAAAGGATGTGAGTGTAAGAAGGATCGTCATCAAAAAACCCTGATAAAAAAACCGCCATCGGTTTTCAAAAATAAATGTTACATAAAATGCATTCAAAAAATCTTTCATGTCATCATCCCCTCTAATAGTCGATTACTGTTTGTATCTTTACTTTTTCCGGGTCTTCAATTTCAATAAATACAATATCCATTGGAAAATACCCGTCAGAGACCGTCGCCATCCCGGACAGCTCCACATCCTCTCTGTATAACTCCGAACAGCCGTAAAAGGACATATCCAGTTTTCCGCTGGAAACGCCCAGCTCACAGGCCTCATAGGTACCGTCGATAAATTCAGGCTCATATCCATATGCATTGGCAAAATGCTTCACTAATTCAATCTCGCATCCTTCGTACGCACCTGTATCAAAATTAATATAAGAAAAGGGATAATTATCCGATCCAACACCGACTTTGATCTTCTTGCCGCTTCCGACAGGTATGATCTCAGGCTCATAAACAGACGCATTCAAAAACCGGTCCATAATATCCTCATATGTATCCGTTTTCTTAAATTCACTGATAAAACAATTAAACTCATCCAGAAGTTCCGGTCTTGAAGGAGAAACGTAGGCATTGACATTAGCCCGTTTAATCGGTTCCTCAACGATATGACATCCTCCGACCGACTTCATTATATAAAGAGCATAAGGCTTTTCCACTGCAATCGCATCCAATCGATCATAACACAGGGCCATGACCATGGATGCCATCGTATTATACCTTATAAGTTCCAGATCATCGCGTCCGGTCAGCAAATAATCCGGCCCCCACGCAAGAGCCACACCCACACGTCTTCCCTCAAGATCATTGACATCGCTTATGGCCTCTCGTTTCTGATTCTTCGAACAGCCCGTCAATAGACATATAAAAACAAATATATACAAAAAAACTCTCACTTTTTTCATAACGCATCCTCAAACTTAAAAACCCTTGAAAGATATAAATCCTTCAAGGGTCTGACAATTCTGTTATTCTATAACAATGCTTTTATTTGGCATAATCTGTTACCCGTGATTCACGAATTACATTTACTTTAATCTGACCCGGATATTCTAATTCATCTTCGATCTTTTTAGAAATATCTCTGGCCAGCAATACCATGTCATCATCATTAATTTGTTCTGGAACTACCATGATACGAATCTCTCGTCCTGCCTGTATAGCAAAGGACTTATCAACGCCTTTGAACTCATTGGCGATATCTTCTAATTGTTTTAATCTGTTAGTATAAGTTTCTAAGGTCTCTCTTCGAGCACCCGGTCTTGCCGCTGAAATAGTATCTGCGGCCTGTACAATACATGCAATCAATGTTTCTGGTTCTACGTCGCCGTGGTGAGACTCTACTGCATTGATTACAACAGCAGACTCTTTATACTTACGGCATAAATCCACACCGATGGAAATATGTGATCCTTCCATCTCGTGGTCCACAGATTTACCGATATCATGTAAAAGTCCGGCTCTCTTGGCCATCCTTACATCGGCGCCTAATTCACCTGCCAGTAAACCGGACAGATGTGCCACTTCAATAGAATGTCTCAAAGCATTTTGTCCATAGCTTGTACGGTATTTCATCTTACCCAGCAAACGCACCAGCTCTGGGTGGATACCATGTACACCAACCTCCAGAGTCGCTGCTTCCCCCTCTTCACGAATCATGGTCTCTACCTCTTTCTGAGCTTTTTCGACCATCTCTTCAATTCGTGCAGGATGAATACGACCATCCACAATTAACTTCTCCAGAGCGATACGAGCCACTTCTCGACGAATTGGATCGAAACTGGATAAAATAACCGCTTCCGGTGTATCATCAATGATTAAATCAATACCCGTCATCGTCTCCAACGTGCGGATGTTACGTCCTTCACGTCCGATAATACGGCCTTTCATTTCATCATTCGGCAACGGAACTACAGAAATCGTTGTCTCTGCCACATGATCTGCCGCACACTTCTGTATCGCGGTGACCACGTATTCCTTCGCCTTTTTATTTGCCTCTTCTTTTGCCTTGTTTTCAAGGTCTTTGACTAACATTGCGGTTTCATGCTTTACATCATCTTCAACCGTTCTTAAAAGATATTCCTTTGCTTGTTCGGAGGTTAAACCTGAGATTCGTTCGAGTTCCTGTACTCTTTTCTGATTCAGTTCATTGACTTCTGCCAACTGTCTGTTTAATTTGTCCTCACGTGATGATAACTGACTTTCTCTCTTCTCAAGAGAATCCGCTTTACGATCAACCGCTTCTTCCTTGGCCAGCACACGCTTCTCATACTTCTGTAATTCAGATCTGCGTTCTTTGCTCTCCTTCTCAAGCTCATTCTTGTTCTTCAAAGCTTCTTCCTTGACTTCAAGAAGACCTTCACGTTTTTTGGTCTCAGCAACTTTCATCGCTTCGTCGATGATCTCACGAGCTTTTTCTTCTGCTGAACCAATCTTGGATTCTACGACTTTTTTTCTATAAGAAATCGCCACATTCCAAACGATAAGGGCAGTGATTATAACAGCTATAATGGTCATGATAACTGCATAAATAATCGGCACAGGAGCACCTCCTTATTAAGTTTTAATTGTACATAAATACAACACTTAAATTCTATACTTTTTTTATAATTATGTCAAGTAGAATTCCTTCCTCTACTGACATATTGACTAAATATTTGCAAAAATTTTGTCTCAAATGCCCAAATCTCTGTATACTTTTCGAATATCCGACATATGAAATCCATGACGGCCAAGATACCGTATCATCCGCTCTTTTTCCTTCATATCCGGTGCCGGTTCTTCTCCCCATTTTTTTAAAATAAGATTCCGTATCGTCTCCTGATCATCCGGAAGCGTATCCTCATCATCAACCAGTTCTCCAAGATGGATACCTTTTAACGAAAGCTCATACTCCAGCTCTCTCCGACTCTTTTTATGTTTACGATATTCAATATAATTCTTTGCAAAACGACGGTCATCCAGATAATGGTACTGATCAATATAA
>JAEDDO010000133.1 GCA_016298055.1 Frisingicoccus sp. | reverse complement strand
TTTTTGCTGAATTACCGTATGATCAAAGCTACGGAACTTCTAAAACTGACACAGCTTTCTATTCGAGATATCAGTAGTGCCGTCGGCTATGCCAATCAGCTTCACTTTTCCAGAGCTTTTAAAAATGTATATGGCATCTCACCGAGGGAATGGCGAAAGCAAAACCAACTGCCGCTATAAACCAAAAGGCCGCTATATCACATTAAGCCTTTATGTGATATAACGGTCTTTATTTTTCCCGAAATTTATTATTTGTTTTTTTCTCTCCGGCGTTTCTTTTTATAAAAATGCAAAATAATCTTTTCCAACTTTCTCTTAAATACGATCTGTATTTCTTCCTTTGGATGAATCGGCCGAACAAGAATACTGTAGATTCCGGCAAGACGGGCGCCAAAAATATCTGTAAAGATCTGGTCACCCACAAAAAGGATCTCATCCGCTTCCAGCCCCATCAAAGCTGCTGCCTTCAGGTAATTCTCCGGATTGGGCTTATGGGCATCACACACGGTGTAGGCATGAATATTTTCATTAAACATACGCACACGCTGTTCCTTATTGTTAGAGATCAATGCATAGGAAAATCCCAGTTCTTTCAACTGTTGAAACAGATTTTCCGCCCGCTCATCTGCCATGGCTCCGTGAGGAACCAGTGTATTGTCAATATCAAAGATCACGCCTCTGTAACCCTTTTTATAAAACTTCTCAAAAGGTATATTGTAAGTGGATGCCACCCAGGCATCCGGATAAAACATTTCAAACATTTCTTTATTCTCCCCGCTTATTTTAATCAAACTTCAATTTGAGCTCTACCGGACAATGATCGGATCCGAAAATTTCCTGATGGATGGATGCGGATTCCAACTGATCTTTTAAAGCATCCGACACAATAAAATAGTCAATGCGCCATCCCGCATTGTTCTTTCTTGCATTAAAACGATAAGACCACCAGGAATATTCGCCGGTCTTATCCGGGTAAAAATACCGGAAAGTATCAATAAACCCGGCCTCAAGAAGTTCGGTCATCTTTGCCCGCTCTTCATCAGAAAAGCCCGCATTCTTCCGGTTTGTCTTTGGATTTTTCAGATCGATCTCTTCATGGGCCACATTCAGATCCCCACACAGAACCACTGGTTTTGTCTTTTCGAGTCCTTTTAGATATGCTCTGAAATCATCTTCCCATTCCATTCGGTAAGGAAGACGTGCCAAACCATCCTTTGAATTCGGCGTATAGACATTCACAAGATAAAACTTATCGTATTCAAGTGTAATGACCCTTCCTTCCATGTCATGCTCTGCAATTCCCATACCGTAAGCTGCGGAAAGCGGATGTATTCTTGTAAATACTGCCGTTCCCGAATAGCCCTTTCTCTCAGCATAATTCCAATACTGCTCATATCCCGGCAAGTCCAATTCGATCTGACCTGCCTGAAGTTTTGTCTCCTGAAGGCAGAAAATATCCGCATCCAGTTCATTAAATATGTCCACAAAGCCTTTTCCCACAACAGCACGAAGGCCATTGACATTCCATGAAATTAATTTCAACGCATCCATCCCCCTATCTCCTCAACTAATTTACAATTCATCTCATGGGTATTTATTCCAATGCGGTAATAATCCCCTGTCATATTTTCATAATCATCACAGCACCGGATCATAATTCCTCTCTTTAAAAGCCATTCGCCAAGAGGCTCCCTGTCCGCCTTTGAAGCTTTGAATAAAAGATAATTGGCCCTGCCGTCAATGACTTTCAGATTCAGCCCTAAAAGTGCTTCTCTAAGCCACTTCCGCTCCTTTGCAATATAGGACCGCACTTCTTCCTCATAGGCCTCCGATCTTAATGCCTCAAGTCCGGCCGCCTCTGCAACACAATTGATATTCCAGTCACATCCAAAATGATCCACTCGATCTGCCATTCCCTCTTTGCTGCAAAGAAGATATCCCAGCCTCAGTCCCGCAATGCCGAACATTTTTGTAAAAGACTTGATAATGCAAAGTTTCGGATGATCTTTCAAACGATCCATCACGGAATAGGTTTCGCCATCTTCAACAAATTCTAGAAAACATTCGTCCACCACAAGCCAGGTGTCTGTTTCCTCACAGCGCAGGAGCACTTCCTCTACCTGGGCTTTTGTCATCAGAAGCCCGGTGGGATTATTCGGGTTGCACAAAAACAGGATATCCGTATCTTTCTGAATCATGTCCAGCAAATCACTTTTTACTTTAAAATCCTTATGGTCGATCGCATAATGGTCGATTTTTGCATCCACGCATCTTAAAGCCGCCTCATATTCTGCAAATGTGGGTGCAAGAACAACCGCCCTTTTTGGCCGGAGTGCAAAGACCAGACGAAAAATCACATCTGAGGCCCCGTTTCCCATACATATCCAATCCGGTAAAATACTATACTTCTCTCCAATGGCATGCTTCAGATTAAACTTACTGTCATCCGGATACCATCCCGCTCTCTCAAGACTTTCTTCCATTGCTTTTTTTATATTATCCGGAATGCCTAAAGGTGTGACATTCACCGAAAAATCAATCATCGACTCTTTACTCCTTCCCGAAATTCTTGCACCGTCCCTTCGCTTGCCTCCGTGATGTATATGATCATACCATGTGCTCATGAATTTCATCCAATATCATCTTTAACCGTTCTGCTGGTATCTGACCCGGTGCAGAGGCTTTATCACCGGCGCCAAACGTCATTGCCGAACCAAAAAATTCACCGGAAAGTCGGCTGATCAGCCCCAGCGGACCCATGGACATGGTCACAACCGGCTTTTCTGTATAAAGGCGCTGCATCTCTTCCGTTGCAGACAAAAGATCCAGCACATCTGTCCGGGATTTCGGCATAACGGCAATCTTTAAAATATCCGCCCCCATCTCATCCATTAAGATCAGACGACGGGTGATTTCGTCCTTATCCGGCGTCTTTATAAAATCATGATTGGAAGCGATCACTTTTATTCCGCATGCATGGGCCTTTTCAATAATCGGTCCCCTTACTTTCTCATCCATAAATAATTCCACATCGATCGCATCCGCCCATCCGGATTCACACACAGATTCTAAAAGCTCTCTGTACTGTTCCGGGCGAATGGCTTTCTCGCCGCCCTCCTGTGCCGTGCGGAATGTGAATAACAATGGTTTCTCACCGATAACACTTCTCAGAGCCTCAAGCATGGCTCTTACATAAGACATATCGAATATTTCATCATACCAGTCGCCGCGCCATTCTACGATCTCGGCCGGAAGCGAATGGATCCTTTCTGCCTGATCAAGGATATCCTGACCTGTCTTTCCGCAGATCGGAACGCAGATCTTCGGTCGTCCCTCCCCGATCGCCAATTCTCTTATATAAACTGTATTCATAATTTAATTAACCTCCAAATTGACATTCAACCTATTTTATTTTAATATTAATTCAAAATAATGGCAAGCTTAAGATAAAGGAGACAGAAATTATGGAATCAAGAATTACTGGACATACCGTTTTGACCGGACTTTTAGGAAGTCCGGTAGCACACAGCATCTCACCGATGATGCATAACGAAGCCTTTCGTCAGCTCGGTCTGGACTATGCCTATCTGGCATTTAATGTGGGAACAGATCATTTAAAAACAGCTGTCGAAGGCCTTAAAGTCCTCGGCGTACGAGGATTTAACCTGACTATGCCGGATAAAAATCTCATGGCCGAATACTGCGATCACCTCTCACCGGCAGCCCAGATTATTGGTGCTGTCAATACAGTTGTCAATGATAACGGCATTCTGACCGGACATACGACAGACGGTATCGGTTACATGCAGGCAGCAAAGGATGCGGGCTATGACCTCACCGGAAAGACGATGACCCTTCTCGGCGGCGGCGGTGCGGCTACAGCCATCTGCGTTCAGGCCGCTCTGGACGGTTTAAAAGAAATTCATGTATTTAATATAAAAGATCAATTTTTCCCTCGCCTCCAGGCCCTTGTAGACCGGATCAATGAAAAAACAGACTGTAAAGTGACTTTAGATGATCTTGCAGACACCACTGAACTGAAAAAAGCTGTTGATGCCAGCGATATTCTGACAAACGGCACTTCTGTCGGCATGAGTCCGAATACAGATAACTGCCTCATCACAGACATGAGCATGTTCCGACCGGACCTCATTGTCTCTGATGTCATCTACAATCCGGAAGAGACAAAACTCCTCCGTCTGGCCAGAGAACACGGCTGTCCGACCTTTAACGGCCTCTACATGCTTCTTTATCAGGGAGCTGCTGCATTTACACTCTGGACAGGCAAAGAAATGCCGATAGACATTATAAAAGAAAAATATTTTAAACGCTAAATTCTATAACTGGGAGGGATTCATATTATGGAGACAAGAGAAAATATTTTGAGCCGGAGAAGTATCCGAAATTATTTACCTACACCGGTCAGCAAAGAAGATTTACAGGAAATTCTTGAAGCCGGCACATGGGCACCTTCGGCCGTAAACCTTCAGCCATGGTACTTTGTTGCCATTCAGAGCAAAGAAGAGCTTGCAAAAATGTCCGAGATTATGGAACGTGTAGCCAATCGACTTGAACCGTCGTTAAAAGCACGTTTTGCCAACGCTCCGGCTGTTGTCGATGAGACAACGACTTTCGTCCGGAATCTCGGTGGTGCCCCGGTTTACATCCTGGCATTTCAGTTAAAACCGGACTACGAAAACAAAGCCGATATGATCAACCTCAGTATCGGTGCAGCACTGGAAAATATTTTGCTGGCAGCCCATGATAAAGGTCTGGCCACCTGCTGGCTTACCGCACCGGTAGAAACCCTGGTCGGTGATGAACTCAGAGACATGTTTGCCCCTGGAAAAGGCAGCCTGGTCGCTCTCGTCACTCTCGGTTATCCCGCTAAAGAAGCAAAAGCGCCAAGACGTAAAGAGGGACGATTTACAATCATTTAAAACATGGGGC
>JAEDDO010000132.1 GCA_016298055.1 Frisingicoccus sp. | reverse complement strand
TCTTTTCCCCATATACTTCCCCGGACTCTTGGATATAAGAACAGATCATGTCCCAGAATATTTCCTGCATCCACCCCTGCTTCCTCTGCGATAACATCCATAAATGTTCCGGATACACCTGCATCACCATACAGAGGAAGGAGATCTTTTTGAACATTGTATTTATATCCTTCATTGACACCCCGGTTCATATGAATCGCAAGACTTGGAATCATCAGCAGATCTCTGTCAATTTTTATAAGTCGCGTCCGAATTTCAGAACCTTCACGGACTAAAATTCTTCCGGCCACCGACAATGGTCTGTCAAACCAGGTGGACATAAGCATTCCGCCATAACCCTCAACATTTAAACGGGTATACTTTTTCTCAGACACCAATTCGGGAATCTCTTTAATCTTAAATCCCGGAGAATCACTGTGACTGGCCATAATATGAAATCCATCAAATGTATCTGGAACACAAAAAGCGATAATTGAGGACTGATTCCTTGTCACATAATATTTTCCTCCGTTTTTTAATACCCACTCTCCGCTCTCCTGAAGCTGTTCAAAGCCCTGTGTATCCAGTATATTTTTCAATGTGTGAACCACATGAAAACATGTCGGACTTTGATCAATAAATTCAAGTAACTCTTCTGAACTGAAACTTTCCATTACTGTTCTCCTTTACTTTTATTATACACCCTCAACATAAGCACCTTCTAAAGTCAGTTTTGTAATTCCCGACGGATGATCCCGCCAATTTTTATATTTCGAGATAATAAATTTATCCGCTGAAAAGGCCAGCGTCGGCAGAGCACTCATATCTTCAATGCTAAACCACCCGGCTTCCACAATATCATCACTCGGGTGAAGTTTCTCATCCCCATCATAATGTGCCAGTAATACTACAACCAATGAATGGACACCATTGTCAAAATGATTGGATACCACGTTGATAATACCATCCATAACCACATGGATTCCCGCTTCCTCTTCCACTTCGCGGACAGCGGCTTCCATATAATTCTCTCCATACTCAATATATCCGCAAGGCAGACACCATTTTCCCGGATAAATTGAATCTTTGTGCCGTTTTCCGAGTACAATCTCGCCTTTAGCGTTTACAATCAATACAGCAATGCATGGATATGGATTTTTATAATGAATATATCCACAATTCGGACATTTTTGCCGAAGGATTTCCCCATCCATAAAATCCACACATTCTGAACCACATTTCATACAAAACATTTTTCGCCCTCTAATCGCTTTAATAATATGTAATTTTTACCTGTTTTCCCAGATGTTCCAAAATCTCTTTCAGCTGAACAACAAGATTTTTTCGAATACTGATATCAAAAAGTGTATTTCCCTCATAATTGGCTTCATTGTTTGCCTTTCCGACAAACAGATTGACCTCTGTACAGTCTTCCAGTAAAATACGTGCCAGCTTTGCCCCGCCATTATTCGCATCAAGGGCATCAAAGAATTCCTCATCAATGTCGCCCTCATCAAATCGCCGCAGTAATTTAAACGTATGACTCATTGTCAGAACGCCCTCTGTCACCAGATCGATTCCCCGTATATTAGCTGTCGGCGGAACTTCTTTTGTTCCGTCATTATTATTCGTTATATTTTGACCAAGATATTGTGCCGCAATTTTACTGGTGGTCCCTCCGCATACAATCTTTTTTCCCTCAGAAGCCATAAAGTCCATCATTAGCTTTCTATCATCTTCTTTATCTTTCGGTGGTCCCGTAAATATATTTACAATACGTCTCTCGATCACTCTGGCAACCGCTACAGTTGTATCGTCGCCCGGCCGCTGCTGATAGAGATCATCACACGCCTGACTGAGCAGTGATGCAATTCTTGCTGCAGACTTTGTCTCCTTTGCACATTTAAGTGTATACTCAGCCATGCTCTCCCATGTCCATCCAAGATTAAGAAGTTCACCCACACCGGCATAGATCGTTCCGTCACTCATCAGCACAAAGCAATCATTCGGTTCCACTTTAAAACGATATTCCCGAATCTTTTTCCCGCTGATCTCCCGATAGTTCTCCGGAATCTTCATCAGTTTTTTATTTCTCACAAAAACACAGGATGGATTATCAAACTCAACCAGATACGCATCTCCATTATGAAAAATCTGTAAAATGCTGAATGTAGAATATGCAACTCCACGGACCTTGCAGATCGGCAGTGTACTGGCCAGTGTTTCAACCGCTTCCTCAATAGGTTCGCCTTCTAAAAACATGGTTCCCAGAATCTTAGATGCCAGTGTTGCCAGTATATTGGCTTTAACGCCGCTTCCCATACCATCTGCCAGGATAATAATATCGGAATCATCTGTTTTAAGAATTTCAACTTTATCTCCGCACAGCTCCTCATCGTGCTTATTTAAGCTTTTCCAGGATACATCAATACTGACGTTCATTTTGCACCAACTTTCACCTATCTTATATCATCCTCAAGCATCGAACGTTTCAATTTATTTAACGTTGCCTTCGTCTCAGCCGTCGTCTCGCCTAAAAGTCCGGCGATTTCCTGAGCAACCATCATTTGCTTATCGATAACTTTCTGTGCAGCTTCCACAGTTTTCATCTTCAGCTGATACTGATGTTCCAATTCTTTTTCTTCCGCTGTAATATCCTGAATGATCGTCAGAAGCGCATTCTCATTTTCCATATAAATGACACTGATGAGCGCAGACATATCATAAGGTTCCAACTTGATGCGAAGTCTGTGAACAGGTTCATGTGTAAGCAAAACTTCTTCAAATATCGAAGCATCCATAAATTCAAAAATAAATCTTCCCACAGCTTCTTGTCTTGAAACCTTAAATACCTGTTCTGCTCTCCGGTTAAATTCACTGATCGTCAAATCCTCTCGTATAATCAACACAAGATTCGGAGTCTCTTCCAAAACCAGATTTGCCATGGATCTTGCCTGTTCAAAGGTATGCGGCAAACACATTTCAAGCTCTGCTTTCCCCTGAAATACGGCAATCGCCTTCTCCCGGCAGCTCATATAACCGCAGGCTCCGCAGTTAAGTTCCTGATCTTTATTATATTTGCCTGTTGCCTTCAAAATTTCTTTAATCTGTTCTTCCGTAGGAATTCGATCGGTTGTCTTTCTGGAACGGAAAGTTTTTTTCATATCGACTTCTATCGGATCCTTCAGTGTCTCGGATGGTAAGTATTCAATCTGATCCTCAATATGAAAACGTGCCCTGTAGCGGGAAAACTCCATTTTTGTCGTGGCCGGTCCCTTGACACAGCCGCCCTCACACATGTTCATCTCAATAAAACAATTCTGAATTTCACCTGCTTCCATGGCATCTAAAAGTTCCCGACAATTCTCAATGCCATCCACAAATAAATGTCTGTAGCCGTCCTGACCATTCGAAACAATGACCGACTGGATAATCCCTCTGCTTACCGGATATAGACGGTTTATTTTCGGATCCGGATTCGCCATCGGACGATTCTCACATTCACGAAGAATAATATTTTCGGCAGCCATCCACTCCTTTAACTCGCCAAAATGAATAACCGCATCAATCGCACCTTCTGTACGTTCGTCTTCCTCCGCCTCTTCTTTTTTAGCGATACACGGTCCGAGAAAAACAACTTTTGTATCTTCCCCATAGATTTTTTTAATCAAACGTCCATGGGCCACCATCGGCGACACAACCGGTGCAAGGAAATGTACAAGCGACGGATAATATTTTTCTACAAGATCATTCACACTCGGACAACAGGTTGTAATAATATTGGTCATCTGCCCCTCTGACATTATTCCTACATACGCTTCTGTCACTAAAGCTGCACCTTCTGCTGTCTCTCTGACCGCAGTAAAACCAAGTTTGAGAAGACCGTCGACCACCTGCCCCGGGACATCATAATCCATAATTCCAAGATAGGACGGCGCAATTGACACAACCACTTTTTCTCCGGAACGAATATAATACTTAACCCGATCCAGATCACTGACAAATGTTTTTGCATTCTGAGGACATACTTCCAGACACTTACCGCACAGAATACAATTATCTTTCATGATTTCAGCTTGAGCATCTTTAACCTTAATCGCTTTTACCGAGCATGAACGCACACACTTATAACAATGCTTACAGCTGGCATTTTTAAAATCAATTATTTTCATCCATTCCCCTCCCAAATATTGGTATCCGTTAAAAAAGTCCTGCCCGCAGCTGCGGACAGGACCCCTTACCTTTTATCAGTTCACTGTACGTTTAACATAGCTTGTGTGAAGTACTTCGTGAGCTCTATGACTTCCCGGTTCTCCAAAATATTCCTCGTAAACCTTCTTAATTGAAGGATTCTCATGGGATTTACGAATTGTCTTTGCAGAATCATTGTCATATAATACCTTGGCCCGGATTGCCTGAACATCTACGGTGTTTCGAACCTCTCCGGATACCTGAGGCTGTCCGCCTCCGTTTACACATCCGCCCGGACATCCCATAATTTCAATAAAATGATAAGATGCTTCGCCGGATTTAACTTTTTCAAGAAGCTCTCTTGCATTGCCAAGACCGGATGCCACAGCAATTTTCACATCCATGCCTGCCACATTGTAACTTGCCTCTTTAATTCCCTTTGTTCCACGAACATCAACAAAATCCAGATTTGCAAGCGGCTCACCTGTAAGTGTCTCAACTGCAGTACGAAGTGCTGCTTCCATAACACCGCCGGTAGCTCCGAAAATAACACCTGCACCTGTGGATTCGCCGAGAGGGTCATCAAAGCCTTCATCCGGAAGACTTGTGAAACGGATTCCAAGACGTTTGATCATTCTTGCAAGTTCACGTGTCGTCAATGCATAGTCAACATCCGGTACGCCTGCTGCACTCTGATCCGCACGTCCGATTTCAAACTTTTTAGCTGTACATGGCATAATGCTGACACTGACAATATTCTTTGGATCAATGCCCATCTTCTC
>JAEDDO010000019.1 GCA_016298055.1 Frisingicoccus sp. | reverse complement strand
TACATGGCATAATGCTGACACTGACAATATTCTTTGGATCAATGCCCATCTTCTCCGCATAATAGGTCTTTAATACCGCACCAAACATCTGCTGAGGTGATTTACATGAGGATAAATGATCGGTCATCTCAGGGAAATAATGTTCGCAGTACTTGATCCATCCCGGTGAACAGGATGTGATCATTGGAAGAACACCGCCGTTCTGAACACGATCAAGGAACTCATGTGCCTCTTCCATAATTGTGAGATCCGCACCGAAATCTGTATCAAATACACGGTCAAATCCGATTCTCCGAAGAGCGGCTGCCATCTTGCCTTCCACATCGGTTCCAATCGGATAACCGAATTCTTCACCAAGACCGGCCCTCACAGAAGGAGCTGTCTGAACACAGACAAATTTTTCCGGATCTGCTACCGCATCCAGCACTTCGTCAATATAATCTTTTTCTCTCAAAGCACCTGTAGGACAGACTGCGATACACTGTCCGCAGGATACACAGCTTGTCTCTCCCAGACCCATGTCAAAAGCAGAACCGATGTAGGTCTTAAAACCTCTCTGATTTGCTCCGATGACACCGATTCCCTGAACTTTTTCACAGACTGCCACACAACGACGGCATAAAATACATTTGCTGTTATCACGGATCATATGTGCAGCGGATGTATCTTCTTCACTTACTGTCATCTCACCTGCAAAGCGGTTCTCATCCGTTACTCCGAAATCATGGCATAACTGCTGAAGTTCACAATTTCCGCTTCGCACACAGGAAAGACATTCTTTTCTATGATTGGAAAGCAATAATTCCAATGTTGTCTTGCGGGATTCCCGCACTTTCGGTGTATTTGTCCATACCTCCATGCCTTCATTGATCGGATAAACACAGGCAGTAACTAATGTTCTTGCCCCTTTTACCTCAACAACACACATACGGCAGGCACCGATCTCATTAATATCTTTTAAGTAACATAACGTAGGTATTTCAATATTTGCCAGTCTGGCAGCTTCAAGAATTGTGGAGCCGGCCGGAGCGGTTACATCCATACCATTGATTTTAATTGTAATATCGCCCATTCTCTCTGCCCTCCATTACTCTTTATAGATTGCGCCAAAACGGCATTTTTCCATACAAGCACCACACTTGATACATTTATCCTGACGAATCATATGCGGTTCTTTAACTTTACCTTCAATTGCACCTGCCGGACATGTTCTTGCACATAATGTACAGCCTTTACACTTATCGGCATCAATATGATAAGAGAGCAATGCTTTACAAACACCAGCAGGACATTTTTTATCCACAACATGAGCCACATACTCATCACGGAAATAACGCAGGGTGGATAATACAGGGTTCGGAGCTGTCTGTCCGAGTCCACAAAGAGAATTATCCTTAATATAATATGCAAGTTCTTCCAGTCGATCCAGATCTTCCAGAGTTCCCTGTCCCTTCGTGATCTTATCAAGGATCTCATACATACGTTTTGTTCCGACACGACATGGCGTACACTTACCGCAGGATTCATCCACCGTAAATTCAAGGAAGAATTTAGCGATATCTACCATACAGTTGTCCTCATCCATAACGATAAGACCGCCGGATCCCATCATGGAACCAATCTCAATGAGGTTATCATAGTCGATCGGAATATCAAAATGCTCTGCCGGGATACATCCGCCGGAAGGCCCACCTGTCTGAGCCGCTTTAAACTTCTTGCCATTTGGAATACCGCCGCCGATCTCTTCAACAACCGTACGAAGTGTTGTTCCCATAGGAATCTCCACAAGTCCGGTGTTGTTGATCTTTCCACCGAGAGCAAATACTTTTGTTCCTTTTGACTTTTCAGTACCCATAGATGCAAACCAGTCAGCACCGTTTAAAATGATCTGAGGAATGTTTGCGTAGGTCTCAACGTTATTTAATATTGTAGGACTTTCAAATAAACCTTTTACTGCCGGGAACGGCGGTCTCGGTCTCGGCTCACCGCGATTTCCTTCGATAGAAACCATCAATGCGGTCTCCTCGCCACAGACAAAGGCACCCGCACCCAGACGAAGATCAATATCAAAATCAAAGCCTGTTCCAAAAATATCTTTGCCGAGAAGGCCGTATTCTCTTGCCTGACCAATAGCGATCTCAAGACGCTTTACAGCAATCGGATATTCTGCACGGACATAAATATAACCCTGATTCGCACCGATCGCATAACCTGCAATCGCCATTGCTTCCAATACAACGTGTGGATCGCCTTCAAGAACCGAACGATCCATAAATGCACCCGGGTCACCTTCATCTGCATTACAGCAGACATATTTCTGAACATTGCCTCTGTTGGAAGAAGCAAATTTCCACTTCAAACCTGTCGGGAAGCCGGCACCTCCGCGGCCTCTGAGTCCACTGTCCAGAATAATCTGAATAACCTCATCCGGTGTCATCTCTGTCAATACCCGGCCAAGGGCTTCATATCCGCCTGTACCGATATATTCTTCAATAACTTCCGGATTAATAACACCACAGTTTCTAAGGGCAATACGATGCTGCTTTTTGTAAAAATCCGTTTCAGCAAGAGACTTCACACCGTCATCCGTCAATGTTTCATCATAAACGAGACGTTTAACAACACGTCCCTTTAAAAGATGTTCTTCAACGATCTCCGCAATATCCTCTTCCTTAACCATAGAATAGAATACGGCTTCCGGATATACGACCATAATCGGGCCGAGAGCACATAAACCGTGACATCCTGTCTGAACAACAGCTACCTCTTTTGTGAGCCCCTGTTTGTCAAGTTCTCTGTTTAATTTTTCCAAAATTTTCTGGCTGCCGGAGGAAGTACATCCCGTTCCACCGCATACCAGAACATGCGCACGATACATAGACATTACCTCCTGATTATAAACTTGTTTCGTTCAATGTATATTTTCCAAGTACATGACCGCGTACAAGATGCTGTTCCAGCACTTCTAATGCCTTATCCACATTCATCTTCACATATGTTACCTTTTCTTTACCCGGCTCCAGCACTTCCACGATCGGTTCATACTGACACAATCCGATACATCCTGTCTGTGTCACGATAACATTGGATAAACCTCTCTTCTGAACCTCGTCTGAAAGTACATTCAGGACCGGTCTTGCCCCGCTGGCAATACCGCAGGTCGCCATGCCGACAATAACTCTGATCTGACCGGAATCTTCAGATCGCATGCCGACTTTTCCCTGCATCTTCTCACGAATAGCTCTTAATTCCTCAAGCGATTTCATATAGCTACCTCCTATTATATGATGGCTCCGCCATCCACATCTGCTTTATTCTCCGTTAAATATTCTCTTATATATTCTGCCACTTCCGGTGTATCCAGAGGAATCCCCCCAAGAATCTCCCGCATCTGACGTGTATCCAGAACAAACTCTCTGTCATTGTACCTGTATCTGTAGCAGAAATCTGTATCCGGATGAAAATGAATCAGTGTGTAGATTGTTCCGCTGATATCTCCAAGAGGCATACGATCAATATGATCCAGCACAAACTCAGCCTGCACCAGTGTTCCTTCATTCACCCTGGATGTAATACTGAAATCACCGCCTGTGCCAAGTGCAGCCATCTTAAAAAACGGAATGCCCAAACCGACCTTTCTGGTTGTCCGGGTTGTAAAAAAAGGATCTTCCACTCTGGAAGTCTGCTCAGGGCTCATTCCACAGCCGTCATCCTTAATTACTATAATCATTCTGTTTGTATCCACATCTACTTCAACACTGATCTCCACCAGTGACGCTTCGGCTCGTATCGAATTCTCCGCTACGTCAAGAATATTTAAAGAAATCTCCGTCATCATAATTAATCATATTTAGCCAGAATGGCTTCCACGTCATCTACAGATAAACGTCCATAAACTTCATCATTGACCATCATAACAGGTGCCAGACCGCAAGCCCCAACACAGCGGCAGGCATCCAGTGAAAATTTACCGTCAGGTGTACATTCTCCGCCTACAATTCCCAAAAGTTCCATCAACTTATTATAAATATCTCCGGAACCTTTTACATAGCAGGCTGTTCCAAGACAGACGGAAATCTGATAACGACCTTTTGGATTCAACGCAAACTGGGAATAAAAAGTTGCTATACCATAAATCTTTTCCAGAGGCACTCCAAGTTCATCAGAAATTATGGTCTGAACTTCAATCGGAAGATATCCGTAAATTTCCTGTGCCTTCTGCATAATCGGCATCAGGCATCCTTTTTCTCCCCGAAGCTCATGAATTACTGAAAGCAATGCCTCTTTTTGCTCTGGTGTTCCTGAAAACGGAACACTTGGTTTCTTCATTGCCAAATAAATCACTCCTTACCTAGAATCTGGTACTTTATTATATCACCAATTTTTACAAAGTTCTATAGATTTTATCTTAATTAATGTTCAATTTTACCAGTTTATGATATACTTAGAATATCTATACTTTTCCTTTTAAAGTCAGGAGGATGAATATGACAGTTCAATTCATAAAAGAATTATTGAATGCCCGTGTTCTGGCAGGAAATGAAATACTTGACCGCGAAGTTTATACCGCATGCGGTTCAGATATGATGAGCGACGTTCTCGCGCATGTCGATGATCAGTCTGTTCTCATCACAGGACTCTGCAACCCTCAGGTACTGCGGACAGCAGAGATGATGGACATTGTCTGTGTCATCATGGTCCGTGACAAGTGTCCGGATGACGCTATGATCAAGATGGCAAAAGATCGTAATATCTGTTTGATGACAACTGCACTGCCTATGTTTACAGCCTGCGGACTTCTTTATTCCGCCGGACTTCGTGGAGGTGGATCCCATGGAAAATAGTTTAATGACTTTAACTTATCATGTATCTGACAATGATTTTACACGTGCAGGCGAAGCCAGCAGTGATGTTAAAAATAAATTAAAGAAACTCGGTGTTCCTCCGGATATCGTCCGCAAGGTGGCGATCGCCATGTATGAAGGCGAGATCAATATGGTCATCCATGCCTCCGGAGGCGACATAACTGTTGACATCACACCCGACAAGATCATCATGGAACTTAAAGATGTGGGTCCGGGCATCAAAGACATTGAAAAGGCTATGCAGGCCGGATACTCTACTGCCCCGGATAATGTACGTTCTCTGGGCTTCGGTGCCGGAATGGGACTTCCGAATATGAAAAAATACTCGGATACCATGGAGATACAGACCGTACTCGGACAGGGTACCACTGTAACAATGACTGTTAATATGCCGGAATAATCCGGACATTTATGTAATATCTGTAAAATTGCAGAAAGGATGGTTTGCTTATGAATAATCATAAGTTTTTTCACTCCGTCTATTTAAACGAAGAATTATGCAACGGCTGTATTAACTGTATAAAGCGCTGCCCGACTCAGGCAATACGTGTAAGAAACGGCCGTGCAGTGATCACCAGTCAGTTTTGTATCGATTGCGGTGAATGTATACGGATCTGTGCCCACCACGCAAAACGCAGCCATTTCGATCATCCGGATATTATCAAGAATTATAAATATACGGTTGCTCTGCCTGCACCGTCACTCTACAGCCAGTTCAACAATCTGGACGACATTAATATTGTCCTGACTGCTTTGATCTATATGGGTTTCGATGATGTTTTCGAAGTAGCTTCAGCGGCAGAGATCGTATCTGAAGAATCTGAGAAATATGTCAATGAACATCATGATCAGTGGCCCCTTATCAGCACGGCCTGTCCTTCGGTTGTCCGTCTGATACGTGTAAGATTTCCAAACCTGATCGATCACCTTTTACCGATCAATCCGCCGGTAGAAGTTGCCGCCCGCCTTGCCCGGAAGGAGGCCGTCAAAAAGACAGGACTTCCTGCGGAAGATATCGGTATTGTTTTCATATCCCCGTGTCCTTCCAAGGTGGCTTATGCCAAAGATCCCCTCGGTGTAACAAAAAGTGACATTGACGGTGTACTTGCGATCAAAGATATCTACCCGCTGCTGCTTCCTTTAATGCTTGCCGCAGAAAAATCTCCGATGCAGCTGGCCCGTGCCGGTAAGATCGGTGTCGGATGGGGTATTCACGGCGGAGAGGCTGCCGGTATTTCCACAGATAATTATCTGGCCGCTGACGGCATTGAGAATGTTATCCGTGTATTGGAAGATCTTGAAGATGAGAAATTTTCCGAACTGGCCTTTATTGAATTAAATTCCTGTGACGGCGGCTGCGTCGGCGGTGTACTTACTGTAGAAAATCCTTATGTCGCACAGGCAAAACTGAAAAAACTGAATCATAACCTGCCAAGGATCGTTACCCATACACCTCCGGACATTAGGAATGACGAGCTCTACTGGACAGAAGAAGTTGAATATCTTCCTGTCTACCGGCTCGGAGAATCTATGAAAGAAAGTATTGTCATGATGAACCGGGTAGAAAAATTATGGCAGAAATTTCCGGGCCTCGACTGTGGTTCCTGCGGTGCGCCTACATGTAAAGCCCTGGCAGAAGATATTGTCCGTCGAAAAGCCAATGAAACGGACTGTATTTACATTTTGAAAGATCAGATTCATTCCCTCACAAGAAGTATGAACTCTCTGGTGAACAATGCAGCATCCTATGAGGTCAAAGGAAATGACTATCGCTACATATTTAAACAGTATTTGAAAAAACTGCTTTCCGAAATTTCTCTTCTTGATTCTGCATTGAATCTGAATAAAGATGATAAGGATGATTAATTATGACTGTAAACGACTTAATTCACACAAACCTTTTTGAACTTGTAAATGCAGGTGACGATCTCGACAGAGAGATCACCTGCCCTTTCTGCTGTGATCTTTTAAGTATTGCCATGGGCAAGGCACCGGCCGGCTGTGCCTGGGTTACAGTTATGGCCAATATGAATACTCTGGCTGTCGCTTCCCTGACAGATGCTGCCTGCGTTATTCTTGCAGAAGATGCCAAAGCGGATGAAATAATGATAGCGAAGGCTTCTATGCAGGGCATTACTGTTTTTTGTACAGACATGACGATTTTTGACGCGGCACTTAGTATCCACAGCAGGCTGCTGCCATGATGCAGCTTACTTATGACCTTCACATTCATTCCTGCCTTTCTCCTTGCGGAGATAAGGATATGACACCTGCCAATATTGCCGGCATGGCAGCTGTCAAAGGATTGAATGCGGTCGCACTCACCGATCACAATACAAGTAAAAACTGCAGACCATTTCTTAAGATGGCTGAAGCTTACGGAATTACAGCTATTCCCGGTATGGAACTATGCACAGAAGAGGAAGTCCATGTTGTCTGCCTTTTTCCGGATCTGTATGCTGCTGAGGATTTTGACCGGTATGTGTATGACCGAATGTTAAAAATCCCCAATAAAGAGCATATATTCGGCGAACAGCTGATCATGAATGATGAGGATGAAATTATCGGAAAGGAACCAAATCTTCTTATCTGTAATACATCCATTAATTTTGAAAGCCTCTATGATCTGGTTGAAGAGCGAAAGGGCATCATGATTCCTGCCCATATCGATAAAAATGCCAACAGCCTTTTAGCCAACCTGGGCTTTATTCCTCCGGAAAGCCGTTTTACCTGTGCTGAAATTAAAGATCCTTCCATGACTATGGAACTCAAAAAAAATAATCCTTATCTGGAACACTGCAGGATTATTCACAATTCCGACGCCCATTATCTTGAATACATAAATGAGCCCGACTATACGATTCATGCAAAAAGCTGTTCCGTTCCGGATATACTTCAGGCATTAAAAAAAATTGAAACCTTTATTGACAGATAAATTTATATTTCGTATAATATGTTAGATGTCTAACTATTAGATATCTAACATATTTTTTTGGAGGAATTATCTATGTCCCACCCAACAGATATCGGTTGCCAGCTTCACAACCTGTCCAATATCTTAAAACGCCGTCTGGAACATTCAAAGGCTTTTTCCCAGCTGGATGATACGGTTACACGGAATAACGGATGGATCCTTGCGTTTCTTGCAGACCATAAAAATCAGGATATTTTTCAGAAGGATATCGAAGATGCCTTCTGCATCCGGCGTTCCACAGTTTCTAAGGTTATCCGCCTCATGGAAGAAAAAGGGTTTATTGAACGCCAATCTGTAGACTATGATGCCCGGCTTAAAAAGCTTGTTCTTACACCTGAAGGTGAACACATCCATCATTTAATTGAAGAAGAAGTATGTAAAACAGAAGCCCTTCTTCGTCAAGATATTTCAGAAGAAGAACTCGAAACCTTTTTTCAGGTCATGGAAAAATTCAAAAAAAATATTCAATAATTACACACAAGGAGGTTTCTTATGATTAAACATTTAATGAAAAGCATCCGAGAGTACAAAAAAGATTCCATCCTGTCCCCATTGTTCGTCAGCTGTGAAGTCATTCTGGAAGTCATTATTCCTTTTTTAATGGCTGATCTGATCGACAACGGTATCGATGCGGGAAATATGAATTATATTCTCAGAATCGGAATCACTTTGATTATCTGCGCTCTCGCTTCTCTGGTTTTCGGCTTCCTGTCCGGCCGGAGTGCCGCAATTGCTTCAGCAGGTTTTGCCAAAAATCTCAGAAAGGATATGTACGATCACGTACAGGAATTTTCTTTCTCAAATATTGACAAATTCTCCACAGCAAGTATTGTTACCCGACTGACAACGGATGTGACAAATGTGCAGAACAGTTATCAGATGATCATCCGTGTTGCTGTCCGATCGCCAATCATGATGATCTGTGCCGTCGTCATGGCTTTTAATGTGGCCGGCTCACTCGCATGCATTTTCTTAGCCTGCATTCCAATCCTCGGCATCGGCCTTTATTTCATTATGACACGGACCCATCCGATTTTCGAAAGAGTTTTTAAAACCTATGACCATTTAAATAATATTGTTCAGGAAAACCTGCACGGTATCCGTGTCGTTAAATCCTTTGTACGTGAAGAACACGAGATTGATAAATTTAAACGTATCTCTCAGAGCATATATAAAGATTTTACCCGTGCTGAGAAAAATCTTGCTTACAATATGCCCTTAATGCAGATCTGCGTCTACGGAAGCATGTTATTTATTTCCTGGTTTGGTGCCCGCCTTATTGTCGTTTCCGGAAACAATCCGGATATGGGTCTGAGTACCGGTGAGTTAATGAGCCTCTTTGTTTATCTGATGCAGATTCTTATGAGTCTTATGATGCTTTCTATGGTCTTTGTCATGATCACGATATCCAAAGCCTCTGCCGAGCGTATTGTCGAGCTTTTACAGGAGACATCCGACATTACAACACCTTCAGAGGCATCCGAAACTGTTGCGGACGGCTCGATCGATTTTGATAATGTGTCCTTCAGTTATTCAAAAAATCCGGACAAACTGTGTCTCAAATCAATTGATCTTCACATTACATCCGGTCAGACCATCGGTATTCTCGGGGGAACAGGATCCGGAAAATCCAGTCTCGTTCAGTTAATTCCCCGTCTGTATGATGCCACTTCCGGTACAGTAAAAGTCGGAGGCGTCGACGTCCGAAACTATGACCTTGAGACACTTCGTGATCAGGTTGCCATGGTACTCCAGAAAAATGTTCTCTTTTCCGGAACAATCCGCGAAAATCTGCGCTGGGGTAATCCGGACGCCTCCGATGAAGAACTCATTCACGCCTGCAAACTCGCTCAGGCTGATGATTTTATACGTTCATTTCCAAAGGGTTATGACACCTATATTGAGCAGGGCGGAAATAATGTTTCCGGCGGTCAGAAACAACGTCTCTGTATTGCCCGTGCCCTCCTGAAAAAGCCTAAAATCCTCATTATGGATGATTCCACAAGTGCCGTTGATACCCATACAGATGCACTCATTCAAAATGCTTTCCGGTCAGAAATTCCGGAAACTACAAAAATCATCATTGCACAGCGTATCTCATCAATTGAACATGCCGATCAGATTATCGTCATGGATAACGGTGAGATCAATGCGATCGGCACCCATGAAACACTCCTGAATACGAATAGTATTTATCAGGAAGTTTACGCATCCCAAATGAAAGGAGGAAGTGACAATGAATAAACGTCCGAAAGTCTCATCCAACACAATAAAACGTTTGTTACAGTATATTTTTCATTATAAACTTCGCTTTTTCCTGGTACTCCTGTGTATTGTCATCAGTGCCCTGGCCAGTGTGGCATCCTCTCTGTACATACAGACGCTTATCGATGACTATATCACACCCCTCCTTCTGGAATCCAATCCGGTATTTGATGCACTGCTGAAATCGATAATCATCATGGCATGTATTTATGTTACCGGTATTATATGCACACTGCTTTACAACCGTATTATGGTATCCATAGCCCAGGGTATTCTCAAAGAAATCCGTGATACCATGTTTGCCCACATGCAGACGCTTCCGATCCGGTATTTCGACACCCACACCCACGGTGATATCATGAGCCACTATACAAATGATACGGATACGCTTCGACAGATGATTTCTCAGAGTATTCCTCAGATGTTTTCATCGCTCATTACCGTCGTTTCTGTATTTTGCGCAATGCTGGCTGTTAATGTGTGGCTGACACTTGTTGTTGTCATCTGTATATTTATTATCTTAAATATTACACGTTTTATTGCCGGAAAAAGCAGTATCTATTTTATACGTCAGCAGTCCTCCATCGGTGATCTGAATGGCTATATTGAAGAAATGATCAATGGACAGAAAGTTATCAAGGTTTTCTGTCATGAAGAAAAATCAAAAGAAAACTTCGATGAAAAAAATGATGCCCTCTGCCAGGATGCCACTTCTGCAAATATGTTTGCAAATATTTTAATGCCGATCATGAACAATCTCGGGCATCTCCAGTATGTGCTTGTGGCCATTATCGGCGGAGCACTTGCCCTGAAAGGCATAAGCGGACTGAGCCTTGGGGCCATCGCCTCCTTCCTTCAGCTCACCAAATCGTTTAACGGACCGATCAGCCAGATCTCACAGCAGTTAAATGCAGTTATCATGGCTCTCGCCGGTGCGGAACGTATTTTCAAATTAATGGATGAAATGCCGGAAACTGATGAGGGTGAAGTTACTCTCGTCAATATTACCTATAAAAACGGCACTTTAGAGGAAGTAGACTATAACACAGAATTATGGGCATGGAAAATTCCTCAGCCCGACGGCACTTTTAAATATACAGAACTTCGCGGTGAAGTTCGTTTTTACGATGTTGATTTTGGATACACAGAGGAAAAGATCGTTCTTCACGATATTACCCTGTACGCTGAACCGGGGCAAAAAGTTGCCTTTGTAGGTGCTACCGGCGCCGGAAAAACAACCATCACCAATCTGATCAACCGTTTTTATGACATTGCCGACGGTAAGATCCGATACGACGGTATCAATATCAACACGATCAAAAAGACGGATCTTCGTAAATCCCTTGGTATTGTTCTACAGGATGTCAACCTGTTTACGGGAACCGTCATGGAAAACATTCGTTACGGTAATCTAAATGCTACAGACGAAGAATGTATCGCCGCTGCCAAACTTGCAAATGCAGACGGATTTATCCGACGACTCCCTCAAGGCTATGACACCATGCTTTCCGGCGACGGCTCCGGACTTTCCCAGGGACAGCGACAGTTAATTTCCATCGCAAGAGCTGCTGTTGCCGACCCTCCGGTCATGATTCTTGATGAAGCTACATCATCCATTGATACCCGCACCGAATCTATTGTGCAAAAGGGTATGGACCAGCTGATGCTTGGACGTACGGTTTTTGTCATTGCCCACCGTCTTTCTACGGTTCAAAACTCAGACGTAATCATGGTTCTTGAACAGGGACGCATCATTGAACGTGGACCACACGACGATCTCATTGCTCAAAAAGGAAAATATTATCAGCTCTATACAGGGGCTTTTGAGCTCGAGTAATCAATCTTACAATTTGACTTTTTATACACAAAAAATGGGAAATTTTGCTGTAATAGCATCATTTCCCATTTTTTATCATTTATTCTTCTGTCACTGCCGTCTGCTCTTTCTTTTCTGACCGCCTCAGATCACATGTCACATAATCATAGGGTTCTAAAAAACGACGTTCATATTCTTCTTTTAATTCCTGACGGAATTTTGGATGAGCAATTTTAATCAGTGCCCGTGCCCGCTCTTTCAGTGTCTTGCCTTTTAAAAGAGCAATTCCGTATTCTGTAATAACATACTGAACATCATTACGGGATGTGGTAACCGCAGCCCCCTTGTCCAAAAATGGTACAATACGGCTGACAGTGCCTCCCTTTGCCGTTGAAAGAATTGCAATAATGCTTCGTCCGCCTTTACTCATAGCTGCACCACGGACAAAATCCACCTGACCGCCGACACCGCTGAACTGTCTGAGTCCGATACTCTCGCTGGCTACCTGTCCCATCAGATCCACCTGAATACAACTGTTAATCGAAACCACATTGTCATTTTTCGCAATAATGACCGGATCATTTACATAATCTACCGGGTTCATGGAAATCTCCGGGTTGTCATCGATAAAATCATATAATCTTCGTGTTCCCATAACGAAAGTAATAACACTTCGTCCGGGTTCTACGTGTTTTTTCTTATTGTTAATAATACCTGCCAGCATTAAATCAATAATACCATCCGATGCCATCTCCGTATGAAGTCCTAAATCCTTTTTATCCCAAAGGAAAGGCAGCACAGACTCGGGAATAGAACCGATACCAAGCTGAAGGCAGTCCCCGTCTTTAATCAACGTGGAACAATATTTTCCAATCTTCTGTTCAAGAATGCTCACTTTTGCCGGCTGCTGTTCCAGGATCGGTTCGGAATGCTCCACGATAAAATCAATATCACGCACATGGATCAGATTACCGCCAAATGTTCTCGGCATAAACTCATTCACCTGGGCTATAACAATTTTGGCACAATCCGCCACCGGTTTCGTATAGTCACTGGAAGTTCCAAAAGAGCAAAAACCATGTTTATCCGGACTGCTTACCATGACCAGAGCCACATCTACAGGCAGCTCTGTACGGAACAGTTTTGGAATTTCATGGAAAAATCCCGGACTGTAATTCGCATATCCCTGAGCCACAGCGTCCCTTGTTCCTGCCCCGAGAAAGAATCCGTTAAAGACGAAATGACCTTTCATCTCCGGACGGGTATATTTACCTTCACCCAGAGATACAAGATGACAGATCTCCACATTCTCGTACATCTCATAATTCTCCACCAGTGTGTCAATTAAATATGTAGGCTCTCCTGCAGCATGTCCGGTAACTACCCTGTCACCGCTCTTAATATAACCAATGGCTTCTTTGGCGGTAACAACTTTTGAATCATAAATTTCCTTCCAATACTGTATATTCATATTTCTTCCCCCCTGTTATCTCCTGTTTTTATTATATTTCACCCCAAAAATAAACACAAGTAAAAACTTTCATCCTGCCATCATAAAAGCTTTTCCCCGTAAGCTTCCAGCTCCCGAATATAAATTTCACCCATCGGACTGATGCGTGCTCCCTTGCGTTTAATATATCCAATACGCATTTTCTCTGACTCTACCAACGGAATCGCCCGATAATCCGGCCCGTTTAATTCCTCACAGATAATGCCGGAACAGAGCGTATAGGCATTCAAACCAACCATAAGATTCAGCAATGTCGCCCGATCATCCGCATGTATGATTCGTTTATAATCATAGGTACTTTTCATCTCCTCCGCAAAATAAGCAGCCCCGTTTTTTCCCTGATCAAAAGCCAGACAGGGATATTCTTCCAGCTCTTTCATAGAAATCTGCTTCTGATCTGACAAAGGATGACCACTCCACAAATATACATAAGTCTCACATTGAAAAAGCTCTGTAAATTCCAATCCATTTTCTTTAAACATCTTCTGCATGATCAGTGCATTATAATCATTCAAGTAGAGAACACCAAGTTCACTCTTAAAATACCGGACATTCTCAATAACATCCCAGGTCCGTGTTTCATGAATCGCAAAATCATACTCCTCCATTCCTACCTTTTTGACCATCTCTACAAAGGCTTTGACTGCAAAAGTATAATGCTGCATGGACACACTGAATTTTTTCTTTGCTTTTTTCTCAATATATCGTTTTTCAAGAAGCTGATATTGCTCGAAAATCTGACGGGCATAACCCAGAAACTCCTCCCCCTCTGGCGTTATGACAATTCCTCTGTTAGAACGCACAAATATGCTGATTCCAATCTCCTTTTCCAGCTCTTTGACCGCGGCTGACAAACTTGGCTGGGAAATAAACATTTTTTTTGCTGCCTCATTCATAGAACCACTGTCCGCAATCGTAATTATCTGCTGCAGCTGCTGTAATGTCATCCAATTCACCACCTTTTGTCTTATTGTATCACATTACGCCCTTCTCCGAAAGAAAAAAGGCTTCTGCCACATATAACTTATGACAAAAGCCTTCATAAAATCTCTTATTTTGAAAAATATTTCTTCGTTTCTCTAACAACCACACCATTCAGAACGATCAAAGCAATCAAGTTCGGAAGTGCCATCAGTGCATTGAAAATATCTGCAATATTCCATACAGCCTCAACAGTCATATATGGTCCGATAAATACTGCAAGAATATAAAGCCATCGATATCCTGTGACAACATTTTTATTTCGATTAAACAGATATTCCACGCAGCGTTCTCCGTAATAGTCCCATCCGAGAATCGTGGTAAATGCAAAGAAGGTCAAACAAAGCATTAATACAAATGCAGATATTTCTCCAGGGAAAGGCAGGCCGGCACGAAAAGCCGCACTGGTAATCTCTACACCTTGAAGTCCTTCAATCTGCCATGCACCTGTGAGCACGATTGAAATTCCCGTCATACTGCAGATAACAACTGTATCAATAAATGTTCCGGTCATAGATACAAGTCCCTGACGCACAGGTTCTTTTGTCTGAGCCGCTGCTGCCGCGATCGGTGCACTACCTAAGCCGGCTTCATTTGAAAAAATACCTCTTGCAATACCTTTCTGCATCGCAACGATCATGGTTCCCATAACACCGCCTGCCAGAGCACTGCCTGTAAATGCAGATTTTACAATGAGCGAAATTGCCATCGGTATTTTTGTTACATTAAAAATAAGAATCAATAAAGCAAACGCAACGTAAAGAATTGCCATAAAAGGAACAACAATTTCAGAAACCTTTGCAATACGTTTAATTCCGCCAAGAACCACAAGACCGACAACCACTGTCAGAATAAGACAGGTGATCACCGTAATCCATGAATACGTATTACCAAAAAGATTGACTGTCATCTGCATCTGCGGATCAAAAAAGTTTTTTGTTGCCGATGCAATACCATTCACCTGAGTAAACGTACCAATACCTAAAAGTCCGACACAGGCTCCAAAAAAAGCAAATATTTTCGCAAGCCATCTGAAATTCTTGCCCATACCATTCTCAATATAATAGAAAGGTCCGCCAAGAACATGCCCTTCTGCATCAATTGTACGATACTTAATTGCGAGAAGTCCTTCTGCATATTTAGTAGCCATACCAAACAATGCTGCAACTACCATCCAGAATAAAGCACCCGGTCCGCCGGCAGCAATCGCTGTCGCAACACCGACAATATTACCGGTTCCGATCGTCGCAGACAGAGCTGTGCATAAAGCCCCGAAACTGCTGACCTCACCGTCACCGCCATCTTCATTCTGCACCATAAATTTCAAAGCCTTGCCCAGATGTCTGATCTGAAGCAGGCCCAGCCGAATTGTCAGGAAAATACCTGTTGCCATAATCATAATAATTAACGGCAGTCCCCAAACGGCATCATCAATCCACTTAATAAGCTCATTGATTTCTTGTAACATATTTCTTTCCTCCATCCTTTTGCCTGAGAGAATTGCAGTATACCAAACTGCTTACACCTTCGGCGCTCAAATTACATATGAGTCTCTCCTGAGTCAGCATATTAGCTGTTTACTAGGATATCACAAAGAAATCCGCCTTTCAAGTTTAATAATAAACACAATTATACATTTTTAAGGCTCTGTTCCAGATCTTCGATAATATCTTCCACATTTTCAAGACCTACAGAAAGACGAATCAAGCCAGGATTTACCCCTGCTGCTATAAGCTGCTCATCTGTAAGCTGACGATGTGTTGCACTGGCCGGATGAAGAACACAGGTACGAATATCTGCCACATGCACTTCATTGGAAGCCAGCTTTAAGCCGTCCATAAAACGGACCGCCGCAGCCTTGCCGCCTTTGATTGTAATTGAAATAACTCCGCATGTACCCTTTGGAAGGTATTTCTTTGCCAGCTCATGATATTTATCTCCCGGAAGTGCTGCATAACTCACAGACTCAATCTTATCCGATGCCTGAAGAAATTTCGCAACCTTAAGTGCATTTTCACAGTAACGTTCCATACGAATCGGAAGCGTTTCCAGGCCGAGATTCAGCAAAAATGCGGAATGAGCTGCCGGATATGCTCCAAAATCTCTCATCAGCTGCATACGTGCTTTAATAATATAAGCCATGTTTCCAAATTCTTTTGTATAGATCACACCATGATAAGACTCATCCGGTTCTGTAAATTCAGGGAATTTCCCATTCGCCCAGTTAAATTTTCCACTGTCAACAATAACACCGCCAATCTGAAGGGCATGGCCATCCATATACTTAGAAGTTGAATGAACGACGATATCTGCGCCAAACTCTATTGGTTTGCATAAGATTGGTGTTGCGAATGTATTGTCAATGATCAACGGAACATCGTTCTTATGCGCAATACGTGCAAATTTTTCAATATCGAGTACAGCCAGTGCCGGATTTGCCAGTGTTTCTCCAAATACACAGCGTGTATTCGGTTTGAAAGCTTTCTGGATCGTCTCCTCATCAGCTTCCGCATCTACAAAAATACATTCAATTCCAAGTTTTTTCAGTGTAACCGCAAACAGATTCACCGTACCGCCATAAATTGTGGATGTACTGATAAAGCTGTCTCCCGCGTTACAAAGATTAAGAATAGAAAAAAGTGAAGCAGCCTGTCCGGAAGAAGTACACATAGCACCTACGCCGCCTTCCAGGTCTGCAATTTTCTTTTCAACTGCATCCACTGTCGGATTTGCAAACCGTGAATACATATACTCTGTCGGCATATCAAACAGCTGCCCGATATGTTCTGTTGAATCAAATACATAGGTTGTACTCTGAACGATCGGCATAACCCGCGGCTCGCCATTTTTTGGTGTGTAACCTGAATGTAAACATTTTGTCTCGTCTCTCATGACTTCATTCCTCCGTTTTGTGCAAGTTTTTCTTTAAGTTTAGGATCAAATGTTTCCTGTCGGAACATTTCGATTTCTCTTTTATAAGGTGCCCATGATTTCTTTGGATTCAGAGCATCTGCCACATAAGGCGTTTCAAGAATCTTTGGAACGGACTCAAAATCTTTATGATGAACAATCGTGTTAAGCGCATCAAAACCGATACATCCAAATCCAATATTCTCATGACGGTCTTTTCCTGCCCCCGGCATGTTCTTACTATCATTGATATGAAAGACCCGGATCTGGTCCTTCCCCAGAATCCGGTCAAATTTTTCCATAACGCCGTCAAAATCATGGATAATGTCATAACCGGCGTCACTTGTATGACATGTATCAAAACACACGCCAAGTTTATCGTTAAAATCTACCCGGTCATAAATGGCCGCCAATTCTTCAAAAGAACGTCCGATCTCGCTGCCTTTTCCTGCCATTGTCTCCAATGCAACACAAATCTTCGTGTCCCGTGTCAGCACTTCATTCAATGCTTTTGCAATCTGGGTAATCCCCGCCTCGGCTCCGGCACCGACATGGGCACCGGGATGCACGATCAACACACGGCTTCCCATAGCTTCAGCTCTCTCCATCTCAAGTTTCATAAAATCTACAGCCAGTTCAAAGGTTTCTTTCTTCACTGTATTCGCCATATTGATAATATAAGGCGCGTGGATCACAATCTCTTCAATCCCATGGGAATGCATATAATCCCAGCCTTCATCAATACGAAGCTCTTCGATCGCTTTACGTTTTGTATTCTGCGGTGCCCCTGTATATACCATAAAGGTATTGGCACCATAGGAAGCAGCCTCTTTTGCCGACCCTAAAAACATCTCTTTTCCGCTCATCCCTACATGGGATCCAATCTTTAACATGTGTTCTCCTTATCGTGCCCTTCGATAGGACACCCCATTCTCAAGTTCAATATTTTTCGCTCTAAACAGCTGATCTATTGTTAAAAAAGTATAACCCATCCGCTTTAATTCGTCAATAATACCTGCCGCTCCTTCCAGGCCGTTTTCTGAAATATCATGCATTAAAATAATATCGCCGTCTTTTACATTTTCCGAAGTCTCCTGAATCATCTGAGATGCGGTTTTTCCGGTCCAGTCCAAAGTATCAACCGACCATAAAATCAAAGGTCTGTCAATCCATTCCTCAAAAACTGCATTCATTCTCCCATAGGGCGGGCGGACTGTAAGCGGATCTGTGTTTCCTGTGATTGTCTGGATAACGGCCTCAGTCTTTTCAATCTCTTCTCTTTGTTCCTCTTCAGATAAGCAATACAGATCGACATGATGGTAGGTATGTATGCCAATCTGATGGCCCTCTTCATACAAACGTTTGACCAGGTTTGAATTGTCTTCCACCTGTGCGCCTATCATGAAAAAGGTTGCATGCACATTTTTTTCCTTAAGCATATCAAGGATCACATCGGTTTTACCTTCTTTAGGTCCGTCATCAAATGTCAGAGCGACAAGCCGTTCACTGTTTTCATAAACATCATAGGTCGATCCTTCCTCCTGATCGGATGCATTTTTTGCAGCTGATACAGTCAAAGAAATAAAAATCATGCAAAGAGCTGCAATAATTATTCCGCTTCCCTTCATTCAGTTTCTCCTGGAGCTTTTTCAAAATATTATATGCATCATCTCTTCATTTTATCTTCTGCTTTTTGAATCATGTCAAGTATATCCCTGAGTTCACCTGTACTCATTCTTGTATAAGCTGAAAGTTCCTGAACCGATGGTTCCTGTCCGTTTGCTTCCATTAAATATTTTCTTGCTTCATTGACCAGTGTTGCCTTTCCCACCATGGCATTTTCCACATCATCTTCACCGCTCAATTCCTGAACGTAAGCCTTCATAGAAGTCTCTACCGCTTCACACAATACTTTATCCACGTCCATTCTATGTCCGCATCCGCAAATCTCTTCTATTTTCATAATCAAACCGACATTCCCTTCCTGGATCAGATCTGAAAAATCCGCTTCATCAATGTCCAGTTTTTTTGCCATCTTTAAAATTCTTCCCATCCAGCTGTCTGCAATCTTCTCAATACAGCCCCTGTCACCATCCAGAAGGTCTTCATACAGATCTTCAAGTTCTTCACCCTCGTAGACGTTGAGTCCCTGAAGCTCTTCCATATACATCCGTAATACCTGAGACTCCGGAAATCTTTCATCCTCTTCCTCACTCTGAACAAACACTTCTGCCTTCTCTTCTTCAGCTGCCTCATCCTGAGGCTTCATAAGATATTCAAAAATCATATTTTTCTGATTTTCATTTAAATCCATAGAATCAAAATAACTTAAAATTTGTTCTCTGGATAAAGTTTCTTCCGAAGTCTTCATAATTTCTGTGACTTCCCTGATCGTTTCCATAAATGTATTCTGATCCAGCATATTCTTCCGCCTTTCTTCTCACTTCTTATATCTTCAAAAACCCCTGTAAGCCGAAGCCCACAGGGGTTTATCCACACTGTCTGTTTTATTCTACCACTACCTCGGACTCTTCCGCAAGTGGTTCTGTTGCCGAGTTTTCTGTTTCAATCATCGTTTCCGTCTCGCTTGTCTCTAAAACTGTCTCTTGTTCTGAAGCGGTTTCGCTTTCCATACCGGTTTCTTTTTCCGTTTCTATCTGAGTTTCAGTACCGGATCCGGATTCAATCTCATGATCCAGACGATTAATATGGAATACATACTTCTGTGTATTTCCCGCCGGTGCTGTAACTAAAATCTCAAAATGATTTTCTCCCGGATAGAGGGTTAAATCTGCCGGTGCCGAAACAACACTGCTGCTCTCCATCGGTACAACGGAACAAATAAACATATCCATGCTCTGTCCTACTTCCAGAGAATATTCATATACATCCGGATTAAATCTTTTGTCCATATCTGAAACGCCTGCAATAAGCATCTCCTTAATACGGGCATCTTCAGATACAGATGTGTTCACAAGAACTTCCAAAGAGGCTGTATTCTCCTCCACATTGATCATATCCAGAGATTCATACTGCTCAATATACGCATTATACAGCCGTATATCTGTTGCTCCGATCTCCAGTGCTTTAAATGTCAGCTCATATGTCCTCTCTGTCTCTCCGTAAGGCAGTATTTCAATGATCTGAATCTGCCCATTTGCTCCTGTAGCCAAATCTGTAGATGTGCTGACAAGTTCTACTTTTTCCGGATTATATGTCAGATCTGCTTTAACATAACTCATGGACTCACCACTGCTGGCTTTTACAAGAACCTTAAATTCATTGTTCTTTTCCACCGTCGGAGATTCCACAGACACGGTCATCTGTGCCCCGGATGCATTGGTGCCTACTCCACTGAATATTATACCGCCGACCACTGCACTTACTGCCACAACAACGGCTCCGATAATTGATAGGATTTTCTTATTCATGGTTTTCTCCTTTCCTGTTAACGATGGATAGTAAATGTGTATGTTGTCTTATTGCCGTTTCCAGCCTGACAAACAACTGTAATCACATTCTTACCAGGATTCAATGTATATGTTCCCTCACCTGAGATAATAGTTGCATACTGACTTACAGGTGTTGCAGAAATCGTGATTGTAGAATCCGAAGCAACTGCCGTATAATTGAGCTGGTTATAAGTAAATGTCTGGTTCAGGCTGCTGATGCCGCGAATTGTAATATCCTTAACGTAACTGTTTGGATTACCGGTAGCCGGCGGTATAGCTGCTGCTGTTTCCGGCATATTATCATAAACAGGAATAATAAATGTAATGTCACTGTCGAGAATACCAATTTCCTTATATGTGCTGTAACTGTTCGTTGCCTCTGCACATGGTGCCTGAATATTTCCCATATACTGGTGATCAAAGTATGGTGAATTCACCACATTAAATTTCTGGAAATATGGTGTATTCTGTCCTGCATTAATATAAGATTCCGCTATAAATTCCGCACCGCCTACGATAGCCAGCCATGGGGTTGTCCACGGTCTGCGCCATGAACCTGTCTGGGACGCATAATTAATGCCGTTGGTTACCGCATTACCACTCGCTGATGCATTGGCACCTATATTATAGAAGTTATATACACCGGCTGAACCATCCACAGCCGCACTGCCTCCGCCGACTTCCTGTCTGGATCTGGAGGCCAGGAAATAAGGACTTGCCCCGGAAATCTGTCCGGCTTCCATAAATGTATCTACATATGTATACGAAACACCTTCATGATAATAGCTATTGCCATCTTCCATAAATGTTCCATCCAGAATATCTACAACCCCGTCTCTCTTCTGAGTTCCGTCATAAGCCTGGGTTTCAAACATGAAAATCTGCTGATCATCCAGGAAATTTCTTGGATCCATATAATACGCGATCAATTCTCTGGATGCACCTTTCCATGAATCACCGTCCTTACTTATATAAGTATCAGTTGCCCAGTCATAGTCTCCCGGTGCTGTGGACAACCATGAAAATGGTGTTGTTTCTGTCACAAGCACAAGTGAACGATTACCGCTGTTCTCCTGATCTACTGCATATTCAAAATCAATTCCTGTATACTGGGCCTGGAATTTCCATTCTGGATGCTGTTCATGAAGACGTCTGAGTGAATTCTTATAACTTTCAGGGAAAGCTGAGATCTGTTCTTCAAAATCCGCATCCAACTCACCGTCGTATGGTTCATCATTACTTCCAACAATCTTCACATATTCACTGCTCATATATCCGGTCTTTAATATACCGTTCATGACACATGAAACTTTATACCAGTCACCTTCCACACCTAAAATATTGACCTGGGTTCCAAGGTGGACCATTCCGATGATACTATGTTCTGTTCCCGGTCCTGTACGGAAATTTAATCCATCTGCCGTTGTGATACCAGTTTTTCCTACAACATCATTCGGATCGGAAGGTGTTGCCGGATTATCATCTCCATTATTCTGGCTGTCATTAACAATAGTAATATAATCTGCTGAAACATAACCTTCTTTTGTAACACCGTTTATAATACATGTGATCTTATACCAGCCATTTTCCTCACCGATGATCGTCACAGATGCATTATAATTCAGCTGACCGATAACCGAGTGCTGCGTTCCGGCACCGGAACGGACATTCAATACATCTGCATTGACAACGCCATTCTTCTTTTCGTATGTATTGTTATTGTTATTATTATTGTCATTATTGTTGTTATTATTATCACCGGAATTCGAATCACTTACTTTTGTAATATATTCGGCATAAACATAACCAACCTGTGTTGTACCGTTAATCGAACAACGTACTTTATACCAGGAACCTGTCTGTGCCAGAATTTCCACGGATTCATTCTGACGGATCGTTCCGATAACAGAATCGTTTGTACTTGCTCCTGAACGGACATTCAATACATCCACATTAACAACACCGGAAGCAATTGCTGTCTCGTTATTGTTGTT
>JAEDDO010000131.1 GCA_016298055.1 Frisingicoccus sp. | reverse complement strand
CTTGGCTCATATTATTCGGATTTTTCATTATCTGCGATAACCTTCGCCTGAACATCACTTGGAGCCTGTTCATATCTGCTGAAGGAGTATGCATATGTTCCGCGTCCGCCTGTCATGGAACGAAGATTTGTGGAATATCCGTAAAGTTCAGATAATGGGATATCTGCAACGATTTCTGTCTTTCCGCCTGCTATCGGATTCATACCAAGTACACGGCCGCGTTTCTTGTTCAGATCACCCATGATATCTCCGGTATAACTGTCCGGAACAGTAACACTTAAGGAAACGATTGGCTCAAGGATAACAGGATTTGCCTGCATAAATGCACTCTTGAATGCCTGACGTGCCGCTGTCTTGAATGCCATTTCGGAAGAGTCAACCGGATGGTAGGAACCATCGAACAATGTTGCTTTAACACCAACTACAGGATATCCAGCCATAGGTCCTTTCAGAACGGATTCCTGAATACCTTTTTCAACTGCAGGGAAGTAGTTCTTCGGAACTGCACCGCCGACAACTCTCTCAGCGAATTCATATGCAGATTCAAGATCGCCGGATGGTTCAAATTCCATAGCAACATCGCCGTACTGGCCATGTCCGCCGGACTGTTTTTTATATTTTTCACGTACGGAAACTTTCTTGCGGATTGTTTCACGATACGGAACTCTCGGTTTAGAAAGATTGATCTTAACTTTGTATTTTGCTTCCAATTTGCTTACAACAACGTCAAGATGCTGATCACCCATACCATAAAGCAGTGACTGACGATTCTCTTTATCATTAAATGCTCTGAGTGTCAGATCTTCTTCCATCATCTTCTGGAGTGCCTGGGAAATCTTATCCTCGTCTCCCTTGTTCTCTGCTTCATATCTCATGTATGTATATGGAGATTCCACTTCAAACTTTTCAAATACAAGCGGATCTGCCTTAAGTGACAGTGTATCACCGGTTGATGTATTGGATAATTTTGCGATCGCACCGATATCTCCGGCTTTTAATTCAGGCATTTCGATGGCTTCTTTACCGCGAAGCACGTAAATACGTGATAATTTTTCTTCGGTATCTTTTTCATAGTTGTAAATAACTGAATCGGATTTTAATTCTCCGGAACAAACTTTGATCAGTGAATAACGTCCGATGAATGGGTCAACGATCGTCTTGAATACATAAGCGGAGAATGGACGACGGGAGTCGTAATCCACATTGTATTCTTTATCTGTACGAGGGTCCTTACCAAAGATCTTAATATGATCACGGATTGGTGATGGAAGGAACTCAACACATGTCTGAATCAAACCTTCAATACCATATTCCATTGTACCGGAACCGCACTGAACAGGAACTACGGAACCTTCATTTACATTTACACGAAGAGCATCGATGATTTCATCAACTGTAAATTCATCTCCGTCAAAATAACGTTCCATATATTCTTCATTTGTCTCAGCAACCGCTTCCATAAGAGCTTCACGGCATGGATCAAGATTATCCTGTACATCTGCAGGTACATCTCTCTCTTCCCATTTACCGCCGCCTGTGAAACGACGTCCCTTTAATGTAACCACATTGACAACACCTGTAAACTTGCCGTCTTCGCGAATCGGCAGATGGAATGGAGCAATACGTTTTCCATACAGTTCACGGAGCTGTTCAACAACTTTCATGTAATCTGCATGTTCATCATCCATGTTTGTTACGAAGAAAACTCTAGGAATACCATATTTTTCACAGTAAGCCCATGCCTTTTCTGTTCCGGCTTCAACACCTGCTTTACCGTTGATAACGATAATCGCACCATCTGCTGCAGCTAATGCTTCATCAACTTCACCTGCAAAATCCAGATATCCAGGTGTATCTAAAAGATTGATCTTCCAGAAATTCCATTCAATTGGAACTACAGATGTGCTGATTGAAAATTTACGACGGATTTCTTCTTTATCATAATCGCTGATGGTATTGCCATCTTCAATGCGTCCCTGGCGTGTTGTAACTCCTGTAACATGAGCCATAGCTTCAACGAGTGATGTCTTACCGCATCCACCGTGTCCTAATATAGCAACGTTACGAATGTCCTGTGTTTTGTAAACCTTCATGTCTTATTCCTCCAATACGTTTGTATTTACTCATGGATATATTCTACTAAAAAAATCACATATCTTCAAGAGTTTTATGAAAAATATACAAGTTTTTCTGAAAATAATTGTACTTTCACACATTAAACAAAAAAAGCCTTGCATTTTTAAAACGAAAATGCTATGATATTTTCAATGAAATTAAAGGCTGAGAAGGGAATCAGTAAGGATTTTTCGTTTTTTACAGAAAGTAACCGGCAGATGAGAGGTGCATTAAACATTTTCCTGAATACATCCCGGAGCTGCAGGCTGAAACCGATGGGCAAGTAGGCTGTGCCGGACGCAACCGTTACATTGCCGGAGTATTATCTTAACAGACGTACTCTATGAGATCTGTACAGTGATGCACAGATGAATAAAGGTGGTACCACGGAAGTTTTGCTTTCGTCCTTTATATTGAGGGACGGAGGCTATTTTTTTACTATGCGGAAAGTTTCACAGTCCCAAAACAATCAAAGGAGGACTTAAAAATGACTAGACAAACGATTGGATTTATCGGACTTGGATTAATTGGGGGTTCCATTGCAAAAGCACTGAAGTCAAAGAGACCGGACGCGACCTTTATCGCATATAACCGCAGCAAATCAAGTCTTGTGGAAGCCATGGCAGACGGAACGATCAATCAGGCCATGGATACGATCGGCCCCGCATTTTCCGAATGTGATATGATTTTTCTGTGCGCGCCGGTCAGTGTCAATATCCGCTGTCTGGAACAGTTAAAACCGATCATAAAACCGACCTGTATATTGACAGATGTAGGAAGTGTAAAAACAACCATTCACGAAGCTGTCGAAGCACTTGGTATGACCCATTACTTTATCGGCGGTCATCCGATGGCCGGTTCGGAAAAAACAGGCTACAGCAGTGCCAAAGCCCATCTGCTCGAGAATGCCTATTATATTCTTACTCCGGGAGAAGGAACGACGGATACCATGATTTCTGAAATGGTTTCAATTGTAAAGGATATTAATGCACTTCCTATTATTTTAAATTATAAAGAACATGACCGTATCACTGCCGCTATTTCCCACCTTCCCCATATTATTGCCTATACACTGGTCAATCTTGTGAAAGATTCCGATAATCCGCAGGGTATGATGCGAATGCTGGCAGCGGGTGGATTTAAAGATATTACCCGAATAGCTTCCTCTTCTCCGGAAATGTGGCAGCAGATCTGTGCCGAAAACAAATCCCAGATCATTGATATGCTTAACCTTTATATAGAACGTATCAGCGATATGGGAACAGCTATTCAAAATAATGATACACAGATGCTTCTTGATGCTTTTGGTTCTGCCAAAAATTATCGGGATGACATTCCTCAAAGCCACGCCAGAAGTCTTCTTCAGTCATCCTATGAAATCTTTGTTGATTTGATTGATGAATCCGGAGCGATCGCAACCATTGCCACGATTCTCGCAACCAATGGTATCAGTATCAAGAATATCGGCATCGTCCATAATCGTGAATTTCAGGAAGGCGTACTTCATATTGAATTCTACGATGAAGAATCTGCCGAAAAGGCAACTGAATTACTGGCAAAATATCACTATGTCATTCATCTTCGTAAATAAATTTTCAGGAGCGATATATTATGAAAATCACACGAACAAATGCTTTAAAAGGAACGGTTTCGGTTCCGGGAGATAAATCCATTTCTCACCGCAGTGTTATGCTCGGCTCAATTGCCGACGGCATTACAGAAGTCCATCATTTTCTTCAGGGAGCGGACTGCCTCTCTTCGATTGCCTGCTTTCGCCAGATGGGCATCCATATTGAAAATGACGGGAATATCGTCCGTATCCACGGACAGGGACTCCACGGCTTAAAAAGTCCTTCCGATGTGCTTGATACAGGAAACAGCGGCACAACGACACGACTTATGTCCGGTATTTTAGCCGGCCAGAATTTTGAATGTGTCATTAACGGAGACGCTTCGATTCAGTCCCGTCCGATGAAACGTATCATAACCCCGCTGTCTATGATGGGAGCTTCGATCGAAAGCCTTAGGGGCAATGATTGTGCGCCGCTTAAAATTACAGGCCAGAAACTTCACGGTATTCATTACGATTCACCTGTTTCCTCTGCTCAGGTTAAATCTGCTATTCTTCTGGCGGGTCTTTATGCCGAAGGCGAAACCAGTGTGACGGAGCCGGTACTCTCCCGAAATCATACAGAGCTTATGCTCAAAGGCTGTGGCGGTGATATCACTTCTGTCGGCACAACTGCCACTCTCCGTCCGGTCAAACGCCTTGAAGCCCAGAAAATTGTCGTGCCGGGAGATATTTCTTCTGCCGCCTACTTTATGGCAGCCGGTCTCATTGTTCCCGGTTCCGAAATCTGCATTGAAAATGTGGGCATCAACCCGACCCGCGACGGTATGATCCGTGTATGTCAGGCTATGGGCGGCGACATCAAACTTGAAAATGTCCATGAAGTCTGCGGTGAACCTGTTGCGGATATCATTATACACCATTCTTCATTACACGGGACAGTGGTTGAAGGCGCAATCATCCCGACATTAATCGATGAACTCCCAATTATCGCCATCATGGCCGCTTTCGCCGAAGGACAGACCATTATCCGGGATGCTGCGGAACTTAAGGTTAAAGAATCTGACCGCATTGCCGTCATGAGCGAAAATTTAACAGCCATGGGTGTAGACGTTACCCCTACCGATGACGGCATGATCATCAATGGCGGCAAGACTCCTCACGGTGCTCAGATTCAAAGTCATTTAGATCATCGGATCGCCATGTCCTTCGCAGTTGCTGCCCTTGCAAGTGAAGGAGAAACTGAAATTATCGGAAGCGATTGCGTTAACATTTCCTATCCGACATTTTATAGAGATTTATTCCAACTGGCTAAATAAAGTGGG
>JAEDDO010000130.1 GCA_016298055.1 Frisingicoccus sp. | reverse complement strand
GTGTCCGTTTCAGCATTTGAAAAAATGGAAGTGGCATTTGAATAAGAAAATGGCGAAATAAATATATAATCTTTTAAATCCGGCACAACCCGCGCCATCAGATCATAGACATAAAACAGCATAGCCACAGAAATGCCGATGCCCATCCGGTTCTTTTTGCTTATTGCCGAAATCACAAAACAAATCGATGCGATCTCCACATTCATCATAAACTGAAAAAGCATAAATATTACAAATTCACTGCCGATTGCTGTCTCTCCCAGAGCAATAAAACCAATACCATAAAACAGGGCACAGATTGCGGTAAAACAGATCAGATTTGCGATCACTGCGGCGAATTTCATTGCAATAATTTTCACTCTGGACACCGGAAATACAAAGGTAAATTCGGCTGTATGGCCGTCCTCTTCCTTTGAAAGAATGACCGTTCCGATGGATGCCGCAAAAAAACTGCTTCCAAGCGCATGGATCGTACCGATTTCTGTAGCAAAATACCCCTTCAATGTGGCGATGCTCAACGTGCTCATACCAAAGGCTTCCGAAAATGCGCCCATACTGGCAAAGCTATCAGCCATATCCGCCATACTTTCTTCCATACTTTTATACAAAACAAGACATAAAAGGCCCATACCTCCGACGCATAAGGACCAGATAAGAAGACTTTTTAATCCGGATTTCCATTCATTCTTAAAAAATGCCAACATCTTATTCGCCCTCCTTTTCGTAATAGTGCATAAACACTTCTTCAATCGAAGGTTCTTCAATGAGAATATCTTCAATGTCATGCCCCATAAGCTCTTTGTACAGGTTATTTAAATCATCTTTATAAATAAAGTCCAGCCTTTGGCCGTCACGGATCATTTTAATCCGCTTTGACTTACTTGACAGAAGATGTTCGACTGTATCTGTGACAATCAGCCGTCCTTCTTTTAAAATAGCCACTCTGTCACAATAATTTCGCACTTCTGACAGTACATGGGTCGACAAAAGGCATGTTGCACCCTCATCGACATATTCTTTCACCAGTTCAAAAAAAACATTCTGCATCAGTGGATCAAGACCGCTGGTCGGTTCATCGAAAACAAAAAGTTTCGGTTTATGCTGCATCGCGCAGACAATGCTGACTTTTTTCCGGTTTCCGAGAGACAATTCACTTATTTTTCGTTTTACATTGATTTCAAGTCTTTCGCACAGTTTTTCAGCCTCTTCCTTACAATCCGTCTGCCGCACATCAGCCGAAAACTTCAAAACATCCCTGACTTCCATTCCGGAATAAAACCAGGCTTCACTCGGCATGTATCCTACATCCCGTAAAATCTTCTCTTTATCCTTTTTTGCATCCATCCCATTGATCCGGATTTGTCCCTGATCATATTTTATCAGGCCGAGCATTGACCGGATCGTTGTCGATTTTCCGGCACCGTTCGGTCCGAGAAAACCAAATATCTCACCTTCCCGTACAGAAAAAGAAACATTTTCCACGCCCCTGTGTTTTCCGTAGTTTTTCGTCAAATTTTGAATTTCTATTCTATTTTCCATACTTCCACCTCCATCTGATTACAGAATATCAGAAAATAAAAGGATTGCAATAGACCATCCCGTCAGTGACACTTTTTGGCACACAAGATGCACTATTCTTCTTTTTCAGATCGGGTTTTAAACAGTTCAAGATCATAATTTAATATTTTATCATCAATCTTTCTCCTGCATTTATAAACAAAGTAAACACACACATAGAGAAAGATAACATATCCTGCGAATCCGGCTGTCACATAGATATTTTTATCAAACCAGTTTCCAAAATAGGAAACAGCCGTATAAATCATGGTGCAAATACTTATACCCAATATCTCTTTTTTCCCAAGTTCATCCGATTCATCAAAATTCCAAAGTAAAAACACCTGAATATATCCCACAATATAGGTTAAAAAAATCATCTCTGCCATATGCCAGATCTCTGCCACTTTAAATCCCGTACACAGACGATACACACAGTAAAAAAACAATAATGCAAAAAAATAAAGGCAGGCCTTAAACTCAATTCCGATTTCCTTTGTCAGATATCTCTCCCATAAAGACGGTTTATTCATAGTCATTCTCCTCTCAGCAGCTTTCGAAAACATGAAGCATAAGTGCGTGAAATCATCACGTGTTCCCCGTTGATCAATGTGGCGTCTATACGATTTGACGACAGACTTTTCAGCCGTTTCACCTTATTGATATTGACGATCATGGATTTGCTGCACCTGAAATAACGTTCATCATTGAGCAGCAGTTCAATCGCATACAAAGACATATCCAGTTGAATCTCATTGTCTTCCGTATATGCGAAAGTTCGATCATCCACCTTCTCAATATACAAAATATCCTCCGGTAAGAAAACCACCCTTTCCCCATCCACTTTTCCTATAAGCTTTTTCTGATTTTTTTCCATAAAAGCGATTGCCGCTTCAACTTCTGAATTCATTTGCCGATAATTAAGAATCAATTCGTCCTCCCCATCCTGAATCTGATTCACAATATAGCGCATTTTTATCACCTCCGTCATTCTCGCAACCCATGGAATAAGTAAAAAAGGGCTTTACGCCCTTTCTCACTTTAAATTAAATTTTATACCATCATTCCTTAGAAAGCCACCTTCTCAATGTTCTGGCAAGGATTCTCAGATCCAGCGGTTTTGCGATATGCTCATTCATCCCCACTGTTTTGGCTGCCTGAACATCTTCCGCAAAGGCATTGGCTGTCATAGCGACAATCGGGACCTGGCGGCAATAATTCCGATGCATTGCCCGAATGGCTCTTGTAGCATCATATCCATTCATTCTCGGCATCTGGATGTCCATAAAGACAATATCATAATAGCCGTCTTCACATTGTACCATTCTGTCAACAGCTTCAATGCCGTCGACGGCATGATCTACCAAAAGACCTGTCGTCTTTAATATTTCTGTGGCAATTTCCGCATTCAGCTCATTGTCTTCCACAAGCAGTGCACGATATTTTGAAAAATCCATCTCCGTCAGAGAATCTAACGGTGTATCCGGTTCTTTTTCTTCTTCCTGTCCGAGAAGAACGTTAAAGGTCCTTTCCAGTCTGGAACGGAACAGCGGTTTGCTGATAAATGCATTGGCACCGGCAGCTCTTGCCTCCTGCTCAATATCCGACCAGTCATAGGCAGAAATAATAATGATCGGAACATCCGCTCCAACTTTTCTCCGGATAGCACGTGTCGTTTCAATTCCATCCATATCCTGAATTTTCCAGTCAATAATACAGGCAAAATAATCATTATTCTGCTCATGATGCCACACGACCTGTCTGACAGCCTCCCTGCCCGTTGATACCCCCTCAGCCTTCATGCCAAGATCTGTGAGCATTCCGCAGCAGGATTCCAGGCTCAAGTCGTCATCATCGGCCACAAGTACATGAAGATCGATAAATTTGTCGTAGGACACTTCAGATGTATCCTGAAGCTTCAGATACATGGTAACAATAAATCTTGAACCTTCGCCCTGCCTGCTTTCCACTTTAATATCGCCGCCCATCATACGTACAATATTTCGGCTGATCGGCATTCCAAGCCCTGTCCCCTGAATATTGCTTGTTCTTTCGGCTCTGGAGAAAGGCTCAAAAATGTGATTGAGAAAATCCTCTTCTATTCCGATACCATTATCCTCAAAAATAAACTCAAAACAGCCCACCTTTGGCTGACAGCAAGGTTTCTCTGAAATAGAAAGTGAAATCTTTCCTCCGTCCGGTGTATATTTCACCGCATTACTCATCAGATTCATAAATACCTTCTGAATACGGAGACTGTCCCCGACCACCGCCTCATGCGTCACTCCGGAAATATTAACACTCAGTTCATGGTGATGGGCTTCAATTTGGGCACTTGTCATCGTAAGAAGGTTGTCGATCAGTTCGGACAGATTAAATTCTTCCTCAACAAGATCCACTTTTCCCGATTCAATCTTGCTCATGTCCAGCACTTCATTAATCAGACTCAGAAGATGCTTACTGGCCTGAGTAATTTTCTGAAGGCTGTCCTGAACACGTTCTTTATCATGGATATGTGCCGCTGCAATGGCCGTCATACCAATAATGCCGTTCATCGGTGTGCGGATATCGTGAGACATATTCGATAAGAAATCGGTCTTTGCCTTGCTGGCCGCTTCTGCCGCATCAAAGGCGGCCTGCAGAGCCGTCTCCTGCTGTCTTTCTTTCTTGATCAGATCATCTACATTTCGCGTTCCGACCACAACAGCAAAACCTCCGCCTGTTTCTCTGACAAAGGACACCCGAACCTGAAGGTATGTAATGACATCCTCCGTCACTTTTTCATAAATAAAAGAATAATCCTTTCCGTCTGCCCGAATATGTTCAAGCGATAATTTTTCCAGAAATTCATCTCGGCTTGCATCAGAGAGCATTTCGTCCGCATAACTTTCAATGGTCTTCGACCAGCAGTAATCATACCTGTGAAAATATTCTGCGATCGCACGTCCGTCCTCATCCTGTGCCCGGTATACCGTCGCCGAATCTGTCTCCGGATTTACAAGAAGCACCGAATAATATTCCGAACCAATTCCCTCAATAATTTCCCTCTGCATCTCCATCTCATGGATCTGCTTTAACTGACGCCGTATCTTCTCATCTGTATTTTTAAAACCGATAACAAACTCATTCCTGACCGGATTCGGTTTAACAAGCTGACATTCAAAATAGTGGATCTGATGATTTCTAAAAACCCGATAATTAAAAGAATAGGTTTTTTTATCTTTCAGAAGCTGAAGGATATCCGATACAGAGCGCAATTTAGAAAACAGCGGCCTGTCCTCTTCAAACACATCATTATCAACATACGAACTGATATTCTCTTCGTAATTTCCTACAGCAAATTTTTCGCCGTAACGATCCTGCATAACCTGTCCCATACGATAACATATTGATTCACAGGTATCTGCATTGACCGTATAAATATTCTCATAAGGAATCGCCAGTGCCTGAATCAGATTGTCCTGAGATTCCAGAGTCTCTTTTTCTTTTGTAATCTGACGAAGGCCCAAAAGAACCTTAAT
>JAEDDO010000129.1 GCA_016298055.1 Frisingicoccus sp. | reverse complement strand
AAAAAACAGCCGTAAATTTTAAATTTACGGCTGTTAATTTCAAAAATATGTTTTTTATAATCCCATAGATGCAAAGATGATAAATACGAAGCAGGAGATAAATGGAATGACGATCTGTGTAACAAAGATGTCAAAGTATGCTTCACCGTGAGTCAGTTTACAAATACCAAGTAATGTAATCTGAGCACCCTGATGTGGCAAGCTGTCCAAAGTACCTGCAGCGATAGCAGCGATACGATGTACGTGTTCAAGATTTGCACCTAAAGCAATATATGTATCTGTTAAAGCGTTGAATGCAACACCCATACCACCGGAAGCAGAACCACAAGCACCGGCACAGATAGCAACTGTAATCATAACGAATACGAGTGCTGGCATGTTGAGAGTTTTAAGAACTTCTACCAGATCAGTGAATCCCTGTGTCTGTTTAACAACACCACCGAAACCAACTACGATAGCTGTGTTCAGGATGGATACACCAGAGTTTGCAGCACCTTCATTGAATACTGCGATCCAGCCATTGATTGTTCCAACACGTTTCCACATAAGGATTGTAGCTAAAGCAACACCTAAGAATACAGCTGTTTCAACTGGAAGCTTGAAGCCGTTGAAGGAAACAAGAATAGCAATGATAGGAATCATAGCGATCCAGAAGTTTGGAAGATCTTTATCTTCGTCCATTGCCATTTCTTCAGGAGATAACTGGAATTTCAAAGTGGAATCGTTGAATGTGATACCCTTCTTTGTAAAGTTGCGGCTTCTCATCTCTAACCATAAGAAGATAAGTACATAAGAAGCAACGGCTGCGATAACAGAAGGAACCAGAGCAGCTGTGGAAGGTGTTCCAAGGCTGTTCATAGCGATAACGTTCTGAATGGATGGTGAACCAGGACCATACATGGACCATGTCCAGCAACCAGCGGAAATAGCACCAGGAATCAAACGACGTGTAAGATTTGCTTCTTTGAACATGTTCAAAGCGATAGGGTAGATTACGAAGAATACTACGAAACCGGAAACACCGCCGAATGTAAGGATACCAGTGATAGTCATGATAATTGGTGCAACAAATTTACCTTTACATAAGCCTGCAAGAGTTTTGGAGATGGACTCTGCAGCACCTGTATGCTGGTAAACAGCTCCGAACAATGCACCAACGAAGAATACTAAGAAATAACTTGTTACGTATGCAGATGCTGCTGGCATGAAGAGTTCTTTTAAACTTGTAAGAATAGGCATACCAGAGCAAACAATTACGAAAATAGTTACCAGTGGTGCCAGAATCAAAGCGTTAATCTGTTTGAAAGCCAGCAAACCGAATAAAAGTAAGGCGAGTAATAATACTAAAATACCTAAATTCATAACATGAAGCCCCCTTGGGTTATATTAAATTTTGTCTTTTATCGAGTAAAGGGGATGGTTTTTGAAGCTATCCCCTTTACCCAATGAGTATAGAATTTTTTAGCTTAATTATTTTGCGAGACCCATAACTTCGTCTTTGAAGATTCTTTCATCCATTAACTTAGGTTCGCCATCCATCTTTGGAGCGAATTCCATTAAGTCAAGAACCTGAGTCTGCAGATCGATACCCGGTGCGATTTCTGTTAAGTAAACGCCGTCCGGACGAAGTTCGAATACAGCTCTTTCTGTGATGTACATAACCGGCTGACCGATCTTTGCGGCATATGTACCGGAGAAAGTGATCTGCTCAACTTCTTTGATGAATTTTTTGGATTTACCTTCCTGAACGATTTCGAGTTTACCATCACCTGTAGCGATCTTTAATCCGCCGGTTGTGAATGTACCAACATAGTAAACTTTCTTTGCGTTCTGGGAGATGTTGATAAATCCGCCGCAGCCTGCGATACGGCCGCTGAATTTACTTACGTTCAGGTTACCCTGTTCGTCCACCTGTGCAAGTCCGAGGAATGCCTGGTCGATACCGCCGCCGTCATAGAAGTCAAACTGATATGGCTGATCAAGGATACAGTCAACGTTGACAGAACCTGCGAAACGGGAACCGCCCTGAGGAACACCACCAACAGGACCTGCTTCAACAGTCAGAGTCATCTTGTCACCGATGCCTTCTTCGTTTGCAACTGCAGAAACGAATTCAGGAACACCGATACCGAGGTTAACAACAACATCGTTTTCCAGTTCCATAGCTGCACGACGTGCAATGATCTTCTTAGCGTCAAGCTTTGGAGCTTCAAGAGATCCGAGAGGAACACGGAAATCACCTGTCATAGAACCGTCATAATCCTGTTTGTAAATCTGTGCGTTGTCATCGCCTTCTGCGATAATAACGCCGTCTACGTAAATGCCAGGGATCTTAACCATTCTTGGGTCAAGGCTGCCGTTGGCAACAACTTTTTCTACCTGAACGAACACTTTACCGCCGTTATTCTTTGCACACTGTGCAAGAGAAGTAGCGTCAAGAGTACAGCACTCTTTTTCAAGAGTAATGTTGCCGGATTCGTCAGCATATGTACCGCGGACGAAAACAACATCCAGTGGCTGAGATTTGAAGAGAAGTTTTTCTTCGCCTTCAATTTCAATTAATTTAACGATATCTTCTGTTGTCTTAGCGTTAACTTTAGCACCTTCGATACGTGGGTCAACATATGTGTTAAGACCAACATGTGTAATGGTTCCGATACGTTTGCCGGCAGCATCGCGAACCATCTGAGCCATTGTACCCTGAGGCAGGTTATAAGCTTCGATTTTCCCTTCAATTGCCATCGTACGAAGCTTTGGAGCCAGATTGTAGTGACCTGCAATCAGACGTTTAACCATACCTTCGTGTGCAAAATGATCAGAACCGGTTCCTTCACCGGCACCCTGACCAGCTACAGTGAAGATGGTCAGATCCCTTGGGTGTCCGGTTTCGAGGAATCTTTCTTCTAAGGCTCTGTTCAGTGTTTCGGAAAGTCCGGCCTGAACGAAACCTTCGGTATTAATTACGGCACCGTCCGGTACCTGTGCAGCAGCTTCAGCTGCTGTCATGATTTTAACCTTTGCCATTGTAAAAAAGCCTCCATAAATACTATGTAAGTAGATCGTCGATAACTAGAAAATTAGAAATCTGTTAATGTTCTGCCGCGTTTTTCAAGGAATGCTGTCATACCTTCTTTTTTGTCGCCTGTAGCGAATGTAAGACCGAATAAGTTAGCTTCAAGTGTTAAGCCATTGTTAAGATCCATGTCAAGACCCATGTTGATAGCCTGTTTAGCGATAGAAACAGCGTAGCTTCCTTTGTCGATGATCTTAGCTGCGATCTTCTTACAGAAGTCGATCAGTTCTTCCTGGGATACTACATGGTTAACAAGACCGATTTCGTATGCTCTCTGAGCACTGATCATATCGCATGTGAAGATCATTTCTTTAGCGATACCTTTGTTTACTAAACGAGGAAGTCTCTGTGTTCCGCCGAATCCAGGGATGATACCAAGGCCTGTTTCTGGCTGAGCGAATTTAGCGTTGTCAGATGCAACACGGAAGTCACAGGACATGGAGATTTCACATCCGCCGCCTAAAGCGAATCCGTTAACAGCTGCGATTGTAACCTGACGCATGTTTTCAAGTCTTCCGAAAGCTTCTTTAGCGATGAGACCAAAAGCACGTCCTTCAACTGGGTTCTGGTTAACCATTTCGGAGATATCAGCACCAGCTACGAAGGATTTCTGTCCTGAACCTGTTAAGATAACAACTTTGATGTCGTCTCTTGCTTCGATTTCTTTAAGGCATTCGTTAAGTTCTGTGATAGTTTCTGTGTTAAGAGCGTTTAAAGCCTTTGGACGGTTAATAGTTACCACTGCGATTTCGTTTTCAACTTCCATTAATAAATTGTTCATAATGTTGCCTCCTATAAATATTATTTTTCTTGGATAGCTTCATGCAAATTGCTTGCCCATTAAAAATTTGCATGCTAATTACTATGTCTTAATTATAACACTGGTATGACCGCTCGTCAATGGGTTTGAATCAAAAAAGAGGCACAAAAAATAACAGGATTTTTTTGGACTCATTTTTGAAATCATGAATTCAAAGGAATTCAAAAAATGGGAAAATTTAGTGAAAAGATTACTTTAATAGTCTTTTTCGATTGACAATACAGGAAAAAAAAGCTATCATTTAACGTAGTGAAGGGAGTGGAACAGATGCAGCTGGAGGAATGCGTGAATTATTTATTGACAACAGCTCAACATTCTGTTTTCTTGAAAATGACGGAAAAACTTTCAGTGTTTGATCTTACTCCGGTTCAGTATGCGGTATTATATTGTTTATGGGAGAATGATAAGAAGAGTCCAAAAGAGATTGCTGAGCGATTGAAACTGGAGAATTCTACAATATCGGGTATATTGGAACGAATGGAAAAAAAGGGTCTGATAAAAAGAATGATCAGCAAAGAGGATCGGCGATTTATTCAGATTATGTTGACAGAGAAGGGAGCAGTTCTTGAAAAAGATGTTCTGGCTGCTGTCGATAAAGTGAATGAAGAAGTTATGTCAGTTTTCTCAAAAGAAGAATGTGAGAATTTAAAAACACAGTTGCGTGTATTAGCAGGTTTAAGTGTTTAAAGGGTTGGAAACAGCCCTTTTCTGCTGTTACTGTGCGAACATGGAGGTCATTTATGAATGGAGAATTTAAATTAGTTATCGGAAGAGCGGTGCGTGAAATTGCCCAGTATTACTCTTCAGAAGAATCCTTTGCAATAAAAAAGGGAAAACATCTGCCGAATCGGGGGGCAATCATTGGCGTAATTAAAGATTTGCGAAGAGTGATGTTTCCGGGATATTTTGGTTCAGAAAATATTACAGATACAGCACCGGAATATTTTATCGGTAATACTTTAACAGAGGTGTATGTAACTTTAAAAAAGCAGATTGAAACAGCATTGATCTATCAGAATACAGATCAGATCAGTGAGGAAGAGATTTCGGAAAGGGCCATGGAAATCTGCAAAAAGTTTTTTGGACGTCTCGCTGAGATCCAGCAGATGCTTTTGAAGGATGTTCAGGCTGGATTTGACGGGGATCCGGCGGCAAAAAGTAAGGAAGAGATTATTTTTTCCTATCCGGG
>JAEDDO010000128.1 GCA_016298055.1 Frisingicoccus sp. | reverse complement strand
TCAATACATCCACATTAACAACACCGGAAGCAATTGCTGTCTCGTTATTGTTGTTATTATTGTTGTTGTTATCACTACCGTTATTGTTATTATTGCCGTTATTATCGCTGCCGCCATCTCCAGATTGTCCATCCAGCTGGACATAATCACTATGAACATAACCGGTCTTAATCTCACCATCCATCTGGCATGTAATCTTATACCACTCGCCATGAACCGATATAACTGTCAGACGGGTACCCTGAGCTACGCTTCCCATTCGTGAGTAATTGGTCCCCGGACCTGTACGTACATTCAGCCAGTCCGCCGTAATCACTCCGGACGAACTGGACGGACGTCTCGGCGTATCTGAAATGATATCTGTGATATAGTCACCGCGAACATATCCGGAAACTGAACCGGAAATCTTATACCATGTATATCCATCATCGCCCTGCACAGTTTCCAGTATCGTCACTGTTTCTCCCTGAGTCACTGTTCCAACACGGGAATATCCTGTGCCAGCACCGGAGCGTACATTCAATGCGTCTGCATTTACTTTTCCTGTTGTCGCAGCACTTACTCTCAGCGGACCAATACCTACGGCACAGGACGCAACCATCGCTGTCACTAACGCATATACAAGGCCTTTTTTCAAGCCATTGAACTTTTTCATAATGCCCTCCCTGCTGATTTATTACAAATCTATTACATATTTACTACAATTATGGCATAAACATTGCAAATAATCAACAGTTTTTTGCTTTTTTTATTAAAAAATAACCCGGGAGATATCTTCTCCCGGGTAAAAATCCAATATAACGCACAGCGTCTGATTTTATTCGGATCAAGCTTTTCCAACGGAACCAAATAATTCCATCTTTTCAATAACTTTAGCACGGATAGCTTCTGCACCTGGTTTTAACAGTTTACGAGGATCATAGCCTTTGCCTTCAAGATCCTTTCCCGCTTCAATATATTGACGTGTTGCTTCAGCAAAAACAAGCTGACACTCTGTATTTACATTGATCTTTGCAACACCAAGGGAAATAGCCTTTTTGATCATATCATCAGGAATACCTGTGCCGCCATGGAGAACTAATGGAAGATCTCCTGTAAGCTGCTGAACAGCATCCAGTGTCTCAAAGCTGAGCCCCTTCCAGTTTGCAGGATATTTGCCATGAATATTACCGATGCCTGCTGCAAGCATGTCCACGCCCAGATCTGCAATCATCTTACATTCATTAGGATCCGCACATTCACCTGCACCAACAACACCGTCTTCTTCTCCGCCGATGGAACCGACTTCTGCTTCCAGAGACATACCTTTCTCTTTACAGATTCTCACCAATTCTTTTGTTTTTTCAACATTCTCCTCAATCGGATATTTGGAGCCATCAAACATAATGGATGAAAAACCTGCTTCAATACATTTAAAACAGCCTTCATATGTTCCGTGATCCAGATGAATAGCTACTGGAACTGTAATCCCCAATTCATCAATCATAGCACTTGCCATGGCTGCTACTGTTTTAAAACCTGTCATATATTTTCCTGCACCTTCGGAAACACCCAGAATAACCGGTGATTTTGCTTCCTCTGCTGCAAGAAGGATCTCTTTTGTCCATTCCAGGTTATTGATGTTGAACTGTCCAACAGCATATTTACCTGCTACTGCTTTTTTTAACATTTCTTCTGCTGATACAAACATTTTTACACCCTCCATAACTCATTGTATTGTTAGTAGTTACTTAAAATTTTACTCTTAATTGTCTCAAAAATCAACGGTCTTTCTCAAATCTCTTGTTCTAAAGCAGATACGTAAATTTTACTGCTTCGCCCGAACATTGATTTCAATCGTACAATCAGAGATAAATCCGTCATTGATCTCCAACGCATATTCTGCCTGTACTCGAATCATATCTTCCTGCTCCTCCAGTTCTACACTAAAGGTATTAAAACATACTTCCATCATCCCGTATGGTGTCCGATACAGGGACATATTTTTTGTATTTGCCTCAAAAACCATATGCGCGCTGTGTGAACCATGCTTAATCATATCGATTCGCTTCGGTGTCATCTTCAGAGTGCTGCTGACTTGTTCTCCGGTCTCAGGAATCAATTCATCGTACACAATATAATGTTTCCCATTTCGAAAATAATAATTCCCCGTTGTAATGATCTCTGTGATACCATCATCACCATATTCATGCTGAATTCCCTTTATTGATAAAATCACTTCATTTGTCATTATGTACCTCCGCCATATTATTAATAATTCTCTATCGGAACAAGTCTTGTCGGGACAAGATCCACCGGAAGGATCGAATTCGCAAATTTACTGAAACGCTCTGCACCGTCACTGACAAAAAAATGATAAGATGTTTTTCCACTCTCGCGATAAAGTCCTTCCTGCTGCAGCAATGTCCTCAGACTGCAGGCTGTTTCATATGCCGGATTGACCAAAGTCACATCTTCCCCTACGATCCGTCCAATCGTCTTTCTAATCAGGGGATAATGCGTACACCCAAGAACCAGTGTATCAATATTCGAATCCAGAAGTGATCTGAGGTATCTGCGCGCCACCTCATCTGTTACGGGATCATTCGTCCATCCTTCCTCCACAAGGGATACAAACAGCGGACAGGCCTTTTGAACGACCTGTATCTCCGGATTATACTCCCGGATGACTCTCGGATAAATCTTACTTCCCACCGTACCTTCCGTGGCAATAATACCGATCCTTCCATTCCGTGTCGCATTAACCGCTGTAATCGCCCCCGGACGAACAACACCTATAATAGGAATGTCCAGTTTATCTTTTAAGACGTCAAGTGCATAGGATGTTGCCGTATTACATGCAATAACAATGGCTTTTACCTCTTTTGTCATTAAAAAATGGACGATCTGCTCAGAATAATTAATAACTGTATCCCGGGATTTTGTTCCGTAAGGTACCCGCGCTGTATCACCAAAATAGACAATATTCTCAGATGGAAGCTGACGAATAATCTCTCGAACAACCGTCAATCCTCCCACACCTGAATCAAAAACACCGATCGGTGCATCTATTTCTTTCATCTGATCCTCCTACCTCACGTAACGTTCAAATGCAATCTCGATCATCCGATCCACCAGTGCACTATTCTCCAGACCTTTTTCCTGCCACAACATAGGATACATACTGATCGATGTAAATCCCGGCATCGTATTGATCTCATTAAAGACGATACGATGTGTATCCTTCTCCATGAAGAAATCCACCCTTGCACATCCAAAACCATCAAGCGCCTTAAATATCTTCACTGCGTCTTCCCGCACTTCTTCCATCTTTCCTTCCGGAAATACAGGGTGAAGATCCGTTCTTGATTCCTGATTATTATATTTTGCATCAAAGGTATAGAAGTCTTCCGCAGAAAGAACTTCACCCACATCGGAAGCAATTGGATCATAACCGCCAAGTACGGCACATTCAATTTCCCGTCCGACAATTGCCTCTTCAACAAGAATATGAATGTCATGCTGTAAAGCAATCTGTAAGGCTTCCTTTAATGCTTCTCTGTTTGATGCCTTATTCACACCAACAGAAGATCCTGCCTTTGAAGGTTTAACAAAAACCGGATATCCCAGTTCGGACTCAACTCTTGCAACACAAGCTTCCGGATCACGCATATCCATATGGCTGATCGGTACATACTTTGCCTGACATATATCCAGATCATCCACCACAATCTTTGTATACCATTTGTCCATCGAAACACTGGATGCAAGAACACCACATCCTACATAAGGAATCTTTGCAAGCTCACACAGTCCCTGAATGGTTCCGTCCTCACCGTACATACCATGTAAAACAGGGAAGATGACATCCACTTTTTTCTTCTCAATTTTTCCATTTTCCATAAAAATAATGCCATGATCCCCTGCATCCGGAGAAATAAGTGCCTGCACACTGCCATTTTTCCATTCGCCATTCTCTACATCCTCAATGGAATCTGTCCGGATCCACCGTCCATCTTCTGTAATACCGATCAGAATCATATCATATTTTTCCGGATCCAGGGCCTTCATAACAGTCACACCGGATACGCAGGATACACTGTGTTCCGATGACTGTCCGCCAAATATAACCGCTACTGTCAATTTATTATTCATGCTTTACACCTCTGTCATATAGTCATAATGATTAAAATTTATTACTTATTGTACATGATTCACCCGTATTATTCAAGTAACAATGTAGAACAAAAAATGTCGGGAGATGAGTTATCTCTCATTCCCGACATTTTATTTCTATATTATAAGATTATAAGCTGCTCGAAAATAAACCAAACATTAATGTTTGTGATCCTGTATAATGACTCCGCCCTGTTCCATAGCGTCAATTTCTTCTTTAGAATATCCCAGCTCTTCCATAATTTTTACGGAATCTTCGCCGAGATACGGACAACGTCCGATACGGCCTTCTTCGTCTTTAATAGATGGTCGTTCTGTAAAGAATACCGGTGTTCTGGCGTAATAAATATTTTTTCCGTCCGGTGTTTCCTTTTTATATATATAATCATTTGCCCAGTTCTGCTCATCTAAAGCAACTTCTTCCATCGTCTGAACAACTTCAAACGGAATGTCCGCTTCTGTCAGCTTTTCAATCCACTCATTCAATGTAAACTGTGCAAATACCGGTTCAAGTGCTTCAACCATTACCGGAATATTCTGAAGCATCGCCTCATAATTATTAAATCGAGGGTCTTCTAATAAGAAGTCTGCACCGGATACTTTGACAAATCTAGGAAGCTGTACATCATACTGAAGCAGTGCTAACTGGAGCCATCTTCCATCTTTTGTCTTATATGTTGTTGCTGTTGCACTATTTGTTTGTTTTCTGCTTGTCGGAAGGATGCTTCCGTATTCCATAGCACCCATCATCCAGGATATACCGTAAACAGCTGTATCAAGTAAAGATACCGTTACACGTTCACCCTCGCCTGTTTTTGCCTGACGATACAGAGCAGCAAGAATACCGGATGCAAGAGCAATACCCGCATAGAAATCACCAAATCCGGAAATCGGTACGCCCGGTGCTGTATCCTTTTCCATAATGGATAATGCCA
>JAEDDO010000127.1 GCA_016298055.1 Frisingicoccus sp. | reverse complement strand
CCAAAAATCGGGCATGTCGTCATAGCTCAGCTGGATAGAGCACTCGCCTCCTAAGCGAGGGGTCGGAGGTTCAAATCCTCTTGGCGACGCTGAACACAAGCGGTGATGCGATGGTTTTTACTAACAATCGTGTCACCGCCTTTTGTTAGCAGAAAGCAAAAATCACTCATGAAAATTGCCACCAATGATGGCAAAATTCAAGGTGCCTGCCACCAGAATCAGTGATTTGCCACCACCTTTGGGATAGCACTAATGCCACCAAAAGTTCTGTGTATCATTGAAAGTGATTTTTATGTCTGTCAATTGCGGTAAATCGTAGTAATCTGTATTTCATGAAAATGGAAAGCATAGAAAACTGCCACCACTTGTTAGCAGAAAACAATATAAAGATGTTGGCAATGCCATCACACGAAACGACGAGCTCGTTTGGTTCAAACACGAAATGCGTGTACTGAATCAAACGGGCTCTTTTTGTATGCCCGAGAAAAGGAGAACTATATGTCGAAAGATGAAATGAGTATTGAATCCCTCGAAGGTGATCAGGTCATTGAGATGGATATCAATCGGTTAAGAGATTTTAAAAACCATCCCTTCAAGGTAACTGCTGATATCAGTATGGTGGAATTAAAGGAAAGCATTCAAAAGTTTGGAATCTTAAATCCTCTGATTGTGCGACCGGTTATTGAAGGATATTACGAGATCATATCCGGACATCGCAGACGCTATGCAGCCAAGCAACTTGGATATACCAAGGTTCCAGTCATTATCAAGGTAATGCGAAAGGATGAAGCTATTGTGGCAATGGTAGATTCCAATCTACAAAGAGAATTTATCACGCCAAGCGAGAAAGCTCGTGCATATAAGATGAAATACGATGTTCTCAGAAAAAAGAAGAATGTTAACTGTTGCGGACGTGTCGTCCACAAAACTAAGGGAAAAAGAACAGTGGAAATATTGGCTGAGCAATACGGAGAAAGCGCAAAACAGATTCAAAGATATTTAAAATTGAATGATTTGATTCCAGATCTTCTTGCCAAAGTGGATGACGATGAGCTTTCATTCAGTGCTGCCATCGAAATAGCATTCCTAAAGGAAGAAGAACAACAATGGTTTCTGGAGGCAATGACCTTTGTTCAAGCCACTCCATCTTTATCTCAGGCACAAAGAATCAAACGTTTGAGCCAGGAGAAGAAACTGACGAAGGATGAGATAAAAGATATTTTATCTGAGATAAAAAGAGAAGACGTATCACGAGTCACATTCAAGACGGAGCAACTTCGAAGATTTTTTCCGAAGGGTTACTCCATAGAAATGATGAAACGAGAAATAATCGATATTTTGAAGATTTGGATGGAAAAATACTGGGATGAATAAGGAGGAAATGATTATGTGTAAGATTATCGCCGTAGCCATGCAGAAAGGTGGCTGTGCAAAAACAAGTGTATCACTGAATTTAGGAGTTGGGCTTGCCAGAGCCGGTAAGAAGGTTCTTTTGATTGACAACGATCCTCAGGGAAACCTGACAGCAAGCTTAGGATATGAGGAACCTGACGACATGAGCGATACCTTAGCTTCTATCATGATGAAAGTAATAAACGAAGAAACAATTGAGGATGGATATGGAATTCTCCATCAAGAAGAAGGCATTGATCTGATTCCGGGAAATATTGAATTATCCGGCTTAGAAGTACTTCTTGCCAATGTAATGAGCCGGGAAAATATTTTAAAGGAATATCTGGATCAGATAAAGGACCAGTACGATTACATCATCATTGATTGTATGCCTTCCCTTGGAATGACAACAATCAATGCTTTGGTGGCTGCTACTTCTGTTCTGATTCCTGTACCGGCCGCTTACCTTCCAGTCAAAGGTCTTTGTCAGCTGATCAAAACAATTTCTATGGTAAAGAAACGATTAAATAAGAAATTACAGATTGAAGGTATTGTTCTAACTATGGTGGATTACAGAACAAACTTTGCAAAAGATATCAGTCAGAAATTAAGAGAAAGCTATGGTTCCACAATTGGTGTATTTGATGCTTATATCCCATTCTCAGTGAAAGCAGCTGAATGTAGTTTGGAAGGAATCAGCATTTATAAACACGAGCCAAGAGGAAAAGTTGCAAAGGCTTATCAGGAATTAACAAAGGAGGTTTTATCTCATGAATAGAACAGGTCAGAAATTGAAATTAACATCTGTAGAAGAATTGTTAGGAGTTCCGGCAACAGAATCATCGACAGAAATCGACATTCATATGATTCATGATTTCAAAGATCATCCTTTCAAAGTATTAGATGACGATAAGATGTCAGAGCTTGTCGAAAGTATTCGGATAAATGGTGTTCTGTCTCCTGTTCTTGTGCGTCAAGACGGTGAGGACAGCTATGAAATGATTTCCGGTCACAGAAGGATGCATGCAGCAAAAATCGTAGGTCTAACGATGATTCCGGCGATTGTACGTGATTTAACGGATGATGAAGCTATTGTATACATGGTGGATTCCAACATCCAGCGAGAGGAGTTGCTTCCGAGTGAAAAGGCGTTTGCTTTCAAGATGAAAATGGATGCGTTAAAAAGGCAGGGATTACGACGAGATCTAACTTCGGACCATAATGGTCCAAAGTTATCCGCTTGGTCCATTGGTGAGGACAATGGTATCTCCGGTACGCAAGTAAAAAGATATATCCGTCTCACAGAGCTTATTCCAGAGCTGTTAGACATGGTTGATGCAAAGCGATTACAGTTTACTGCCGGTGTTGAGATTTCCTATATCAATAAAGAAATCCAGCAATGGATCTGCGAGTACATCCATGAGAATGGAAACGTAAATCAGAAACAAATAGCTCTTCTTCGTCAAGAATTGTCAAACGGAGCAATCACTCAAAGTCAGTTGATTGACATTCTTAATGAAAGTGCTACCGGACGTATTCCAAAGAAAAAGGTAACGCTGTCAGAAAAGAAATTAAATAAATACTTTCCACCACACTACTCTTCAGCAGACATGGAGAAAGTAATTGAGAATCTTCTGATTCAGTGGAAGGAACAAGGAGGTGCTGAGCATGGCATTTGATTATTACTACGGTATATCGTCTGAGCAATACAGTTTTTACAGAATTCCAAAGAGCCTGATGTTTGGGGATGACTTTCGAGAGTTATCCCTCCAGGCAAAACTTCTTTACGGACTACTCCTAGACCGAATGGGAATGTCCTCAAAGAGAAAATGGATTGATAACGAAAATCGTGTTTATGTAGAATATCCGATTTCTGAGATACAAGATGACATGAATGTTTCAAAGAAGAAGGCAATCGAATACCTGAAAGAACTTGAAGCAGTCGGTCTGGTCATGAAAAAGGTGATCGGTTTTGGTTCACCCAATCGCTTGTATGTAAAGAATTATGTGGTTTCACAGCACGCATAAACATTTCAGAAGTTTAGAAATCGACACTCCTTGAGGTGCCGAAATGGAAAAGGAGGAATGTTCATGGAACAACAAAAACCGCAGTTCCGTTACTACTACGGAGATGAATCTGAGCAATTCAGTTTCTTTAAAATACCGAAACTATTGATCACCCACGAGTTATTCCGGAACCTGTCAAATGATGCCAAGATCCTGTATGGGCTACTCTTAGATCGAATGAGTTTATCCCAGAAAAATAAGTGGTATGACGAGGAAAACAGGGCTTATATCGTATGTAGCATTGAGGAAATCACAGAATTATTGAATTGTAGTCGAAACAAAGCAATAAAATCCCTTCAGGAACTGGATACGGAAAAAGGAATTGGACTGATTGAAAAACGTCGTATGGGCCAGGGAAACAATACCATCATATATGTAAAGAATTTCTTACTTGCCCAGGAAAAGAATTCGCAGCAATCGAATGCTGAAACAATTTCAGAAGTCCAAAATGTAAACTTCCAGAAGTCCAAAATATGGACTTCTAAAAGTCCAAAAAATCAACTTCTAGAAGTCCAAAATATGGACTATAATAATACTTATAATATTAAAACAGATAATAGTGAGACTATTGATTCTAATCGAATCATATCTAGGGATGAACAACGATATGATGAACGATTGGATGCCGAAGCAGAGCTAAAAGCTTATCAATCTCTGATCAAAGAGAATATTGAGTATGATTGTTTGATGGTTAGCTATCCGACAGAAAGGGATACCATAGAAGGTATCTATGAGTTGATCGTAGAAACTGTCATGTCAAGTGGTGAGAAGATCCTTATCGCAAGCAACTGGTATCCTACAGCCTTAGTAAAATCAAAATTCCTAAAGCTTAATGTAATGCACGTTCAATACGTCCTGGATATGTTACGTGCAAATACATCAAAGGTACGTAACATCAAGAAGTACATACTGGCTTCGCTCTTTAACGCACCATCAACCATAGACAGTTATTATCGTGCAGAAGTGAATCATGACTTTCCACAGTACGCTTCTGCCAAGTAAGAAGGAGGACTGAAAAATGTTTATTCTTAAACTAATTGCAAAAATCTGTGTGTTACCATTAATTCTTGTTTTGGCTGTTCTCTTAGGAATCGTCAAGCTGTTTGTAGGCATCTATAATGTTGCAAGGAGCCTGTTTACATTCTTACTGGGAGCTTTGATTGTTCTTACCATTATCTATTACCAGGATTGGTTGCAGGTAGGATTTCTGGCTGTGCTTTCTGGAATTGGCTTTGCGATTTTGTTTGTTGGAATTGCATTTGAAGTCATGATTGAAGAGTTTATTGAAAGATTAGGTATGTTTGTAATGTCATGATGAAAACAACCTAAAAAGTAAGCAATAACATCGTAAGTCGAGCGTATTTGTAGAAGTTGTGATTGACTTGAAGAAAAAAATAGAGAGAATATTATTAGCATAACGGAGAATGATACATATGAGCATAGAAAGAGATGAATATATCCAATTACCTCCCCTTAAAAAAGATACAGATCCGGAAGTACTGATCGCCTTGTGGGAATATATGAAAATGCCGGAGGAAAGTCAAAAAGTAGTTTTTTCAACAATGAAAGAATTGAATGATTGTGGTGAAGATGGGATTTTTCCCCAACCTGAGGCTTACCGGAGTTTACCGTCAGAAAATGTGGAACAGTTTGAAAAAGTAATGAA
>JAEDDO010000126.1 GCA_016298055.1 Frisingicoccus sp. | reverse complement strand
TATAGACGTAAATGATTTTTAATGTTACAATAAAGACATCTTATAAAGTATTGCTGTTTATGTATATGCTGAGGATTGGCTCAGTGTTTCTACCAACTACCGTAAAGAGTTGACTACATAACTTTGTGTAGTCACTCTTTTTTATTTGTCTAAAAAGAAAGGCAGAGTTTTTGATGAAAACAAAACAATTCGTGTATGGAATCAAAGGTAATATCGTATATAGTAAATATCCGGAAAAGATAGAAATATGTGATAATAGTTATCTGCTGTATGAAGGAAATAAAATTATAGGAGTATTTTCAAAGATTCCGGATACGTACTCAGAAATTCAGGTGAAAGATTATGGTGATCGTTTGATTATTCCGGGATTAGTGGATTTGCATGTGCATGCGCCACAATACGCCTTTAGAGGTTTGGGAATGGATTTGGAATTGCTTGATTGGCTTAATACAAATACATTTCCCGAAGAAGCAAAGTATAAGGACCCGGAATATGCACAGAAGGCCTACAGGATATTTGTAGATAATCTGAGAAAGGGAGCGACAACGCGAGCTTGTATTTTTGCTACAATTCATAGAAAGTCGACGATGATCTTGATGGATTTACTGGAAAAGTCGGGACTTTCTACAATGGTTGGCAAAGTAAATATGGATAGAAATGCTCCGGATTATTTAATCGAACATACAGAGGAATCTGTTGATGAGACTGTTGAATGGATAGAAGAGGTTATGGCGAAGAAATACAGCCATACACGTCCGATTCTGACACCCCGGTTTATTCCGAGTTGTACAGATGAATTGATGAAACGGTTAAAAATGATTCAAAAAAGTTATCAATTGCCGGTGCAGTCACATTTGTCAGAGAATTATGGAGAAATCGCATGGGTAAAAGAATTATGTCCGGAATCAGCATTTTATGGGGATGCATATGATCAGGTCGGTTTGTTTGGAAAAGATTGTAAGACTTTAATGGCGCACTGTGTTCATTCAGATGAAGAGGAAGTTAAACGTATAAAAGAAAATGGTGTCTATGTTGTACACTGTCCCGAATCGAATACCAATCTGTCATCGGGTGTTGCTCCGATCCGCACATATCTTGATGAGGGAATTCATGTAGGTATTGGAAGTGATGTGGCAGGAGGGGCAACGGAAAATCTATTTGCAGCAATGACATATGCAATTCAGGCTTCAAAGCTTCGATGGCGATTACAGGATGATTCACTGAAACCGTTAACTGTTGCAGAAGCATTTTATATTGCAACAAAAGGGGGCGGAGAATTTTTCGGAAAGGTAGGAAGTTTTGAACCGGGATATGAAGTAGATGCAGTAGTGTTGGATGACAGCAGGCTTTTGCACCCGCAGGAATTAACAGTGCAGCAGAGACTTGAACGTATGATATATCTTTCGGATGATCGTGAGATTTATGCTAAATACGTAGCAGGAGAAAAATTGTTTGAGAGGGGATGAGGTAATGTATGTAGGTAAAAATATGCCTAGAGTGGATGCGTATGATAAAGTTACCGGGCGCACAAAATATACAGACGATTTTTGTGATAAGGAAGCTTATGTAGCACGTATTGTTCATGCCACGATTGCACATGGAAAAGTGGCAGCAATTGATACTTCTGAAGCTGAAAAGATTCCGGGTGTTATTAAAATCTGCACATGTTTTGACGTTACAGAAAAGCATTATTTTCCAACGGCAGGTCATCCTTGGTGTACGGAACCGTCACATCAGGACGTGGCAGACCGACTGGTATTGACGGATGAGGTTCGATTTTATGGCGATGATATTGCGGCGGTTATAGCTGAGGATGATGTTTCTGCTGCGCAGGCCATAAGAAAAATTAAAGTTGAATATGAAGAATATCCATTTGTCCTGGATGTACAGGAAGCGATGAAAGACGGGGCACCGCAGATCCATAAGGAATATCCGAATAATATCTTGAAGCACACACAGCGCTATCAAGGTAATTATGAAGAAGCGATAAAAGAAGAAGGTCTTATCAAGGTAGAAGGCTGGTATGATACACCCGTAGTCCAGCACTGTCATATTGAAAATTTTATCTGCACAGCAAAAATGGAAAACGGACGGCTTACAGTCGTATCTTCCACACAGATTCCGCATATTGTTCGCCGGGGAATCGGTCAGGCACTTGGAATGGATTGGGGAAAGATTCGTGTCATTAAACCTTATATCGGCGGCGGTTTTGGAAATAAACAGGATATTCTTTATGAACCACTGTGCGCCTGGCTTTGCCTGCAGGTCGGAGGCCATCTGGTAAAACTGGATGTTCCCCGGGAAGAAACATTTTATTGCAATCGTACGCGTCATGCTATTCGTTCCCATATTATTTCCTGGGTTCGCAAGGACGGTACATTTGCAGCCAGAAAACTTGAAGCCTTTTCCGATCAGGGTGCTTATGCTTCTCACGGTCATAGTATCGCAGCAAAAGGAGCCAATTGTTTTCATCAACTCTATCCGTGCGAGAACGTGGAAGTTGATGCATATACAGTATTTACGAATAAGGCTGTTGCAGGTGCCATGCGTGGTTATGGTATTCCGCAGGCTATGTGGGCTGTGGAATCGCACACAGATGAGGTGGCAAAAGCTATCGGTATGGATCCTGTTGAATTTCGTCGTAAAAATCTGATGCCAAAGGGATATATTGATCCGTTTTCAAAAAATGAATTATATGATGATACCTTCAATCAATGTCTGGATAAAGCAATTGAATCTATTGGATGGAATGAAAAAGTCAAGAAGTATCAGAATCAAACAGGTCCGATTCGTAAGGGAATCGGTGTTGCGGTATTTTGGTATAACACGGCAGTATGGCCGATTTCTTTAGAATCATCGTCTTGTCGTATGGTCATGAATCAGGATGGTTCTATTCAGGTGCAGCTTGGGGAAACGGAGATTGGTCAGGGAGCTGATACAGCATTTGCCGCAATGGCAGCGGATGTACTTGGCATTAAGATGGATGAAGTACATATCATATCTTGTCAGGATACAGATATAACGCCTTTTGGCACAGGTGCCTACGCCTCACGCCAGACCTATACAGCCGGTTTTTCCATAAGACAGACAGGGCTGGCACTGAAGGAAAGGATTCTTAAGTATGCTTATGAGCTTACAAGAATGCCGGCATATAAACTTGATATCGTGAACAGTAATATTGTGCGTGTATCGGATGGGCGTGTACTGATGTCGCTGAAAGAATTGGCAACAGAAGCTCTTTACAGCCTTACACATAGTGAGCATTTTCATGCTGAAACAACAGCTCAGATTAAGTCGAATGCGTATTCATTCGGCTGCACGATCGCAGAGGTGGAAGTTGATATACCGGCTTGTAAAGTTCAGCTGATCGATATTGTCAACGTTCATGATTGCGGCAGACTTATAAACCCGGCACTGGCGGAAGCACAGGTACACGGAGGTATGAGTATGGCAATAGGTTATGGTCTGTCAGAACAGCTTATTTTCGATGAAAAGACAGGGCGTCCGTTGAATAATAACTTACTTGATTACAAAATTTCTACATTTATGGATCATCCAAGGCTTAAAGGATTGTTTGTTGAAAATGAAGAACCAACGAGCGCATTTGGAACCAAATCTTTGGGTGAACCTCCGACATGTTCTGTAGCACCGGCTATTCGTAATGCGGTATATCAGGCAACGGGTGTATTTATTAATGAAGCCCCAATGACACCACATATTCTTTTTAAATATTTCAAAGAAAAAGGGCTTATTTAGCAGGAGGTATAAACTTATGTATGATATAAAAGCACTTTATGAAGCTGACAGTGTGGAAGATGCGGTGAGACTTCGCCTGAAATATCCGGAAGCCCAGATTATCGCTGGCGGAAGTGATGTTCTGGTGCAGGTACGAGAGGGGAAACGTGCAGGAAAGGAACTGATCAGCATATATGGGATTGATTCTATGCGTGGCGTTTGTTATGAAGAAGACGGAGCAATCCGCATTGGGTCACTTACAAGTTTTTCACATATTACAAAGGATCCTATTATTCAGAAACATATGAATGTTCTTGGAGAAGCAGTCGATATGATTGGCGGGCCGCAGATTCGTAATCTTGGAACGATCGGAGGCAACACATGTAATGGGGTTACGTCTGCAGACTCTGCTTCTACGCTTCATGCCTGGGATGCAATCGTGGAACTTACAGGTGCTAAGGGTGTTCGTCGTATTCCGATTAAAGAGTTCTATATTAAAGCAGGTGTGGTCGATCTGAAACCGGATGAGATTCAGACAGCAATCATTATTCCTAAACAATCCTATGAGGGGTATAAAGGACATTATATTAAATATGCTATGCGCAATGCAATGGACATAGCAACACTGGGATGCTCGGTAAATGTTAAATTGTCAGAAGATAAAATGATCATGGAAGATGTTCGTATTGCCTACGGTGTAGCCGGACCGGTTCCGATGCGTTGTCCGTCGGCAGAAGCAGCTGCAAAAGGCAAATCGGTATCGATGGATATAATAAAAGCATTTGCCGGCGCAGTTCTTAACGATATAAATCCACGCGATAGCTGGCGCGCGTCCAAAGCTTTCCGTGAACATATCGCAACAGTACTTGCAGAACGTTGTTTATTAGAATCGATCCGCTTATCAGGGGGTGAATGTGATGAGTAAGCATCAATATAAATTAGTATCATTTATACTTAATGGAAAAGAAGTTGAGAAAGTAGTTGATGTAAGGGCTTCACTTACAGATATGCTGCGTGACGATTATCATATGACCTCTGTAAAAAAAGGCTGTGAAGTGGGAGAGTGCGGTGCATGTAACGTAATTATTGACGGTGAATGTTTTAATTCATGTCTGTATCTTGCGGTGTGGGCAGAAGGTAAACATATTAAAACTGTAGAAGGTTTGTCAGGACCAAACGGAGAGCTTTCGGATATTCAACAGGCATTTATTGATGAAGCGGCCGTACAGTGTGGTTTCTGTACACCCGGATTTATTATGAGTGCAATTGAGATTCTGGAGATGAATCGTGAAATACCGGATGATGAACTGCGAAAATTGTTATCGGGACATCTGTGCCGATGCACCGGGTATGAAAACATTTTTCGGGCAGTTAAAAAAACGATGCTCCGCAGACT
>JAEDDO010000125.1 GCA_016298055.1 Frisingicoccus sp. | reverse complement strand
AAAGAAAACAATTGAAGAAATGGGATCGGATGAATTTATCATCGAGGTTCCTTTGGGAGGTGATGACGATGTCGGAAAATAATATGCTTCCACAGGTTTCCATTCGTATGGTGCAAGAGAAACCACTCCTTGCCAATGAAGTCATGATTAATCCAGAAGCTGCAATTCGAGTGATGCATGACTTTTTAAAGGATATGGATCGTGAACTTGTCTGTGTGGTAAATCTGCAGAGCGATTTGAAACCAATCAACATGAACATCGTAAGTATCGGTGCCTTAAGAGAATCTATGATTCATCCAAGGGAACTTATGAAGTCAGCGATTCTTAGCAATGCCAATTCCATTATGATGATCCACAATCATCCATCCGGGAATCTGGAACCATCCAAGGAAGATATTCTTGTAACGGATCGAATTCATCAGGTTGGAGAACTTCTTGGTATCCAGCTGACAGATCACATCATTGTGGGCAAAGGAAATGAATACTACTCCTTCCATGAAAAAGATAAGATGCCGATTTCGAAAAATCGTTATGCTACCAATCTGGAAGAAATCAACATTGCTCAAAAGGTTGCGGAAGCTGCGGTGGAAGAATCCTATACCCAGGAATCCAACCCGGTCAAAAATGAACGGGTTCAAACCACTGCCTTGCCAGTCCCTGGTAAAGACTTGAGTAGTATTATGGAATCCTTGGAAATGGGTGTGCAGAACTTTTTAGATGGCGATCAGGAACGTTACAAAGACTTCCTGAAGATAATGACAAAGTTCCACAACTATTCGGTCAATAATACCCTTCTGATTGCCATGCAGCGACCAGATGCCACTCTTTGCAACTCCTATAAACGTTGGCAGTCTCTTGGGAGACAGGTAAGACGTGGGGAAAAGGGAATCACTATCATTGCTCCTGCTCCGATCAAACAGAAGCAGACCAGAGAACGAAAAAATCAGTATCAGGAACCGGTCATTGGTGAAGATGGACATCCAGAGATGGAGGAAGTCGAGGTTGTTATCCCAAGGTTTAAGGTAGCCACAGTATTTGCCTATGAGCAGACAGAAGGGGAACCACTTCCTTTACTTGTTCCGGAAGAACTGACTGCCAGTGTAGAAAATTATGAGATCTTCATGGAAGCGATTACCAGAGTCTCCCCAGTACCGATCCGATTCGATGAGATTACCAGCGGTGCCAAAGGTTACTACGACAATGCCAATAAAGAGATCGTTATCAACACTGGTATGAGTGAAAGCCAGACCATGAAAACAGCCATCCATGAATGTGCTCATGGACTTCTTCATGATAAAGACATCATGAAGGCAAACGGCGAAATCAAAGACCGTATGACCAAAGAAATTGAGGCGGAAAGCTGTGCTTTTTGTGTCTGTGCAGCCTTCAATCTTGACACTGGTGACTACTCCTTCCCTTACATTTCCGGATGGAGCAAAGAACATGATATGCAGGAATTAAAAGGTTCCCTGGATGTGATTCGAAAAACATCCGGTGAATTCATTGATAAGGTCACACAGGAAATGCAGACCCTCCTGGAAGAACGAAATCAGACGGCGGAAGTTCATGTAGAAGGAACCCTCACCTTCTATGTGGCAGAATGTATGGAGTTCCCGGTTATGGGGGAATTCCATGATGGATTATCCCTGGATGAAGCCATCAAAATCTATGAATCTATCCCATCGAATCGTATGAATGGTATCAAAGGTATTGGTTTTGATCTGCAGGATGACACCATCTTTGCCGGTCAGTACGAATTGTTTAGTGGTGATAAGGTTCTTTATGATGCTATCGATATGGTAGATCATTACAAAAAGAATCCGATGATCCAGGATGCCATAAAGAAACTGGAAACCTATTTGGCACAGAAACACGAGAAAGAACAAACGGTATCAAAACCCCAGGTTATGAAACAGGAACCGGTGGCAGCAAAACCACCGAAGAAACGAGAGGCGGTATCACTATGAGTAAAGTAAGGTTTGAGGTTGCAGAGTTGCAGTTGGTCGCTATTTTTGAGTGCACTACTCTTCTTGCAACCATTCAGTATATGCGAGAAGTATTCCAGATCATGTTGAAGGAACCGAATAAGGATCCTCAGATGATCCAGCTTATGGTTTCTGCCATGTATAAGCTGAGCTGTATCAGTGAGCAGGAATACCAGGATCTTCAGGTGGGAACCTATCTGATCGGTCAGGAGGACGATGCCCATGAAGCTTAATCAGTATGCAGTCTACCGGGTGGATCAAACATCCCCCGGTAAGATGCTTTGGCATAAATCTTATTCCGAAGTCCAGCAAGAGAAGTTATCGATTCAGTTTGAATATTATGGACAGCAACGAATCGAAAAGGTATTGCCCAAAGATACGGCTATGACCATCTGGAACAAAAGAAAAGATAGCTTTGAAGTGAGCGATGTTCTTGTCCTCAATAAAGAAGGCGAACTGACTGCTTATTACATCAGTGAAGATTATCTGACTCCTATCGAGGGCTTTATCCGGATAAATACTTCTGGTGCTCTCATCTCTATGGAGACAGTAAATTATCACCTGGAGAACCGTAAAGGAAGCTGGATGGCCACAGATTACATTATCATTGATGGCAAACAATTCTTCTTACTGGAACATGAGGAATACCGAAATTCAGTGCCTGGCGTGGTCCTGGATGCTTATGGAAAGCTGATTGCTGATGATGTACGTAATGGCTTTGATGATACTGTAAAACAGCAAATACGAAACCAGATCCGTCCACAGGAAGTAACAAAGCAAACTCCATTAAATCAGCAGAAACAACGATTAGAAATCTGGCAGAAATACTACCAGAACGGCGAATGGCTCAGACAAGCAGAATCCGGCGGAGAAGCCAACTACGATATGGTGGATGGCCGAGTCAATAACATTCCAGATCAACCTAAGGAAGAAACACCAAAGAAGCGAAAAAAGAAAGAATCTGTGATTGGTAAGCTCCGAAAGAAACAGATTGAGATCGCAATCCGTTCCGGAAAACCAATCCCAAAATACTTAGAACAAAATAGAGAATTGAAAAGATCTTAAGGAGAAGTCCTTCACTACTGTCACTGGTAGTGAGGGGCTTTTCTTTTTTGCGAAAGGAGAACCTACATGAGTACAAAACGAATTATGAGTATAGAATCGAATATTTACCACAGACCAAGCTGCAAGTACGTTGATTTTATGAAACCTGGCAACAAGGAAAAGCTACTTTGGGAAGATGCAAAGCGTTGTGGTCGTCCTTGCAGACACTGCAATAGTATGAGCTTCCTCTGTACAGAGGAACGAAAAACAATCGAATGGAACACAGAGAACCGAAATATGGAATTCAAGTACAAGGATGGCATGCTGTATGTGAAGACAAAGGTAGGCTGCTGGAAGCTTGTGTATGCCAGAAACATGGAGCAGATTGCTTTATATCATCGTAACTCCAGACAGGCAGAACTGGACTTCAAGCATCCGGAAAAAGACCGCTATCATCAGCAGAAGGATCAGCTCTACTTCAATAATATCGCCCAGGCACTAAATTACATCTACGACCATGACAAGTACAAAGCTGCCGTACAGCGTGGAGATAAAAGAATCGTGTATAAGAACAAGAAGTATAAAGAACAGGCAAAGAGACGAGAAAGAAAGGCTGCACTCAGACGTGTGGATCGGTTATTTGATATGATTGAGAAAGAGCGCCTGGAAAAAGAACAGATAATGCATGGATAAGGGATAGCACCTTGGTGGTTGATATGGACTGCCAGGGTGCTTTTTTTATAGATCTATCTTTTTGTTAATTTTACAATCTAGAATTTTCATCTTGAATAAAACTTTTTATTATATATTAGACGATGCCAAAAAGCAACTCCTTATAATTGACTTTAAGCGTAGTTTGGCATATAATATAATTTATATAACTATACATTTTTTTGAGAATAAAGGATTGATTATGGGATACTTATCACTTCGACAAACAGCAGAAAAATGGGGACTTTCCATACGTAGAGTACAGACTTTATGTAGTACGGAAAGAATACCAGGAGCAACAAAGATAGGGTTTTATTGGGCCATTCCAGAAGATGCCGAACGACCAAAAGATGCTCGTGTAAAAAGTGGTCGATATATAAAGAAAAAGAGGTAAGGCCTCAAAGCGGCTCGTCGCGCTCCGCAGTTCAGCAAGCGATAATCGACTGCTCAGACTATATCAAAATGGTTCAAAAAGCCCGGAAAATCAAGGTTTTCCGGGCTTTTGCTATATCTAAACGGGCTGATATGGTTTGACCAAATTTGGCAAAACGAGAGCCGTTTTCACCCAATTTTTAGTGGTTAAATATAGGACAACCGGCAAAAATGGGGTCAAAAAACGGCCTTAGTGGTTAAAAAATAGGACAACCAGAGAGCAATTTCGGGGGTATTTTTGAGGGTGATTTTGGCACTCTCAGACACCGGATTTTTCTCTGGAGGGTTTGGCATAATCTGACCAAATCTGAACAATTAAATACGATTCTAATGCAGGCATTCAGTAACAAATAACTGGGTGCTTTTTTGTTTCAGAGATTCCGGCATTAGAAAGGGCCGTCACTTTATGATTTTGAAGTGGCGGCTTTTTCTATTTCCAGAAGCAACAGCGATAATTAGAAATGAGGTGAAGTCAATGAACACGCAAATCATCGCCATCGCCAACCAGAAAGGCGGCGTTGGCAAAACAACAACCTGTGCGAACTTGGGAATAGGTCTGGCACAGGCCGGAAAGAAAGTGCTTCTGATCGACGGGGACCCGCAAGGAAGCCTGACAATCAGCTTGGGAAATCCGCAACCGGACAAGCTGCCATTTACACTGTCGGATGCAATGGGCAAAATTCTGATGGATCAGCCTATACGCCCCGGAGAAGGTATTCTGCATCATGCAGAAGGCGTTGACCTGATGCCCGCCGACATTCAACTTTCCGGTATGGAAGTATCCTTGGTAAATGCTATGAGTCGTGAGACTATCTTGCGGCAATATCTGAACACACTGAAGGGGCAATACTCCCATATCCTCATCGACTGCCAGCCCTCCCTTGGTATGCTCACAGTCAATGCGCTGGCGGCTGCGAACAGGATCATCATTCCCGTTCAGGCAGAGTATCTGCCCGCTAAAGGGCTGGAACAGCTGCTCTCCA
>JAEDDO010000018.1 GCA_016298055.1 Frisingicoccus sp. | reverse complement strand
CATTCCCTGAATAATGCCATTCGTCCGATTTAAAAGATTGGGATCCGTAATTTTTATAACCATATTTCGATTATCCTTATCATCTGCCAAATCTAGATCCATAATCTCAATTGTATAATCATGTATCTCCCCATCAATACAGCATCTCACAAGAGCATTTCCTTCTCGCACCTCCTCTTGTGAAGCCGCCGGCAGAGCCTGACTTTCATCATAGAGATTCATATCTTCTTCCAGAACTCCAAAAATACCTCTATCATTATTTGAATCAATTTTTCCTAATATCTGCCCATTCTTATAATCAATATTTCCTACCATTTCTCCCGGCGTTCCTTTTTCGCCTTTGATAATGGACACAATACGGGACTCATAAAGTCTGCCGCCGCGAATGTTAATAATTGCACTTGTATCGATGTCTGTGATACCGTGCCCAAGTGCAGCAAAATGATTATTTTCATCGACAAAACTCAGTGTACCGATCCCCTGTGCGTCCTGACGGATCCATACGCCGATTCGATATTCCGAACTTTCCGTCAGAACAGGCATTATTTCTTCTGTTTTTTCCTTGTCTTCATGGAGAATAGTCAATGTCAGTGCTTTGCCGCCACAGGTTTCCACTTTTTCCTTAAACCAGTCTATAGAAGGAATCTCCTCGCCATTCACCTCTAAAATATAATCTCCGCTCTTAAGTATATTCTTTGCCGGCTCCACTTTTTTGCCCGAATCATCTGTTACCTCACTAACACCTAAAACCATTACGCCCTTTGTTCGGATATATATGCCCACCGGCATTCCGACCGGCATATATTTTTTTGTTTTCCCTTCACCGGATACCGTCTCCGCACTGGCCGCTGTCAGTATACTTCCTCTGTTTTCAACTTCAAAAGTATCCATATGGCAAAGATAATATAAAAATGCACAAAGATAGCATACAAAAATAACAATCAAAAATCGGCGGTATTTTATGCGTTTCATCCTGTCACCCTCCATGCATATTTAAATGTTCGGATTAATAGTATTTGTCCCCTGGCTCATAATATGAAAAGAAGGATATAATCAAATATATCCTTCCTAGTATATGAAATATTTATTTTTTCAAACAGGTTAATCTAAACTGCTCTGCCATGTTTTTCATCTCGGCAGCACTGTCGAGAATCATCTGAGTTATTTCGGCACCGCCCATCAGACGGCCGATCTCATGAATCTGTTCCTCACCCGAAAGCTCACGAATCTCTGTTTTTGCATGTTCATCATAAACATTTTTTTCAATAAGATAATGTCGGTCTGCCATCGCTGCGATCTGAGGCAGATGGGTAATACAAAGAACCTGGTGACTTCTTCCGATATAAGCCATCTTTTCAGCTACTTTCTGAGCTGTACGGCCGCTGATTCCTGTATCGATCTCATCAAAGATCAATGTCGGAATCTCATCGATCTGAGCAAGAACCGATTTGATGCCCAGCATGATTCTTGAAAGTTCACCGCCGGATGCCACCTGTCCAAGCGGCTTCACATCCTCGCCCGGATTGGTTGACACAAGAAATTCCACATCATCACAACCGTTTTTTGTATACCTTTCTGACGGTGTCATCTGTATCCGAAACTGAACCTGAAGAAAATTTAAATCCTTTAAAGAATTTTCCATCTGTTTTTCAAGTTCCTGAGCATACTTTTTTCGTATCCCGCTGACTTCTTCTGACAGTTCTTTCAAAATTCTTTCACTGGAAGCCATGTCTGCTTTAAGCTGATCAAGCCATTCATCATATCCCTGAAGCCGTTCTAATTCCTCTTTTTTCTTTTTACCGTAATCCAGAATATTTTCAATAGAACCGCCGTATTTCGCCTTTAACCGATTAATAAGATCCAATCGTTCTTCTGTATCTTTAAAATCCTGATCATCAAAATTCAGTGTATCCATATATCCGGATAAATCCCGGTTAAAATCATTTAAAAGGCTTTCAATATTTTCCAGCTGCTCACGAAGTCCGGTCAGTTCTTCGTCAAAATCTTCCAGATTGTAAAAATTTTTAAGACTGCGTCCAAGCTGCTCACCTGCCGACGCGGCATCATCATAGCCTGTCCACTGATGCACCTGAGACAGTCCTTCAATGATCTGACGTCCATGAACCATCTTGCGATAATCCGCCTCAAGCTGCTCATCCTCACCCGGAATAAGATGGGCATCTTCAATCTCTTCCAGTTCAAATTCAAGAAAAGAAATCTGACGAAGACGTTCCTCATTATTCATGGCCTGAGCATCAAACAGCTCTTTATAATGCATATACTGCTGATATGCCTTTTCCATCCGGTCTTTCCGGTCTCCGAGAGGCTCTCTTATAAACCGGTCCAGAATCACAAGATGTCTGGATTTATCCAGAAGCGACTGGTGATCATGCTGACCATGAATATCCATCAAAAGCTGTCCGGCCTTTCTCACATCGGCGGCCGAAACAATCTCTCCGTTGATCCTGCTCACACTCCGCCCCGAAGTCATTCTCCGCGAAATAATGACCGAGTCACCTTCTACAGGAATCTCCATCTCTTTTAAAGTTTCCAGAACTCTTTTGTCTGTCACTGAAAAAAACAGCTCTGCCAGTGCATAATCTGTACCTTTGCGAATCATATCTTTTGGGACACGGCCGCCAAGTGCCATATTAACCGCTCCCATAAGAACCGATTTGCCCGCACCTGTCTCTCCGGTCATAATATTCAGATGATCTTCAAAGTTCATCTCCACTTCGTCGATCAACGCAAGATTTTTTACATGTACTCCCAATAACACCTTATCACCTATTTCAACATCTGATTAATCTTTTCCATAACCAAATGGGCATCCTCTTCATTGCGGAGTGCACACATAATTGTGTCATCGCCGGCGATACATCCGACAACTCCCGGAAGTTCCATATGGTCAATGGCAACAGCGACCGCCATAGCCATTCCCGTTACAGTTTTAATAACGATCATGCTGGTGGCCACTTCCTTCGAAATATATCCTTCCTTTAAAACTCTGGAATATTTATCGGTCATCTCCATCGTTGGCTTAATAAATGCCACATATTTCTGACGTCCGTTGCTTCCGGAAACTTTCGACAACTTAAGTTCCCGTATATCTCTCGATATTGTCGCCTGCGTCACCGAAAAACCGCTCTCATTCAGACGATCCGCCAATTCTTCCTGAGTTTCGATATCATATTTATCAATTAATTCTAAAATTTTTGCATGCCTCTTTGATTTCATATAAACCCCTTTTCCTGCAACTGTACACTATATACTTTTTATCTTATTGCGCAAAATATCACAAAAACTCTTCTCTCGTATTGTGACGATCGGTACCATCAGATCAGATCTTCGGACCTCAACCGTGTCCGAGGATTCAAGTTCCCACACAGTATCACCGTCATAGGTCACCAAAGCTTCTTCTTTCTGAGTCTTTCGTCTTCGTCCGATCTCAATCCGGATCTTAGCTTTTGAAGACACGACCACACTTCGTGCGGACAGTGACTGGGGACAGATCGGCGTAATAATCATCATCTCAGTCTCAGGAAATACAACCGGACCTCCTGCGGACAGATTATATCCTGTTGAGCCTGTCGGTGTCGACACGATCACGCCGTCCGCCGCATAAATATCCATAAGCTGGTTATTGACATAAATTTTCAGCTCCACAATACGTGAAAAACCGGAACGGGTCACAATGACATCATTAAACGCAATACTCTTCTGCGTACATTCTCCCTGATGATAAACGGCACCATCCAGCAATATCCGGTTATGAACCGTGTACTCCCCATCGATCAGAGCATCCAGTCCATCATGCAGACTCTCCACATCGATAGCTGCAAGAAATCCCACCGTGCCGAGGTTAACGCCCACCATCGGAATATTCAGCCCCGCAAAATCTCTTGCCGTCTGAATAAAAGTGCCGTCTCCACCGAGAACAAGAACACATTCCACATCCTTCTGAAGTCTGCTCGTATCGGTATATCCGGTCTCAATCGGATTCGTACCGACGATCGGCTCAGCAAGATGGCACTGACATCCTCTGGAAATAATATATCTCTGTATTTCTTTTGTGACTCTTAAATCTCTGTCTTTATCCTGATTCGTTACAATTAAAAATTTATTCATCTGTTTCTCCTGTTACAGCGACGTATGCGACTGCTCCACAACCCATTTTGCATCGACCTTTTCATGAAGTATCATTTCATCCTCCGGTCTCTTCTCCAGATAAATCAAATATTCAATATTGCCTTCCGGTCCTTTGATCGGAGAGTAATCCAATCCAAGTACCTTAAAATGAAGCTGGTCTGCAATACCGATAACCTTTTCAATAACTTCGATATGTACAGCCGGATCTCTGACAACGCCTTTTTTGCCCACTTTTTCCCGGCCTGCCTCAAACTGAGGTTTGATCAGACAGACCATCCGTCCATCCGCCGTCAAAAGTTCCCTTGCCGCCGGAAGCACAAGTCCAAGTGAGATAAATGAGACATCCACCGAAGCAAAAGCCACCGGTTCACCGATATCTTCCGGTTTCACGTATCGGATATTGGTCTTTTCCATACTGATGACCCGCTCATCCTGACGAAGTTTCCAGTCCAGCTGTCCCCGTCCCACATCCACAGCAAATACTTTGACGGCTCCGTTCTGGAGCATACAGTCTGTAAATCCGCCGGTAGATGAGCCGATATCCATACATACTTTGTCACGGACATCCACTCCGAACACGTCGATTGCTTTTTCAAGTTTATAGCCTCCGCGGCTGACATATTTCATTGTATGACCTTTAATTTCAATCTGTGCTTTTTCCTCATCAAAGGTTGTTCCGGCCTTGTCCTCCCTCTGGCCATTGACAAACACATTACCTGTCATAATAACCGCCTTGGCTTTCTCGCGGGAATCCGCCAGACGACGCTCTACCAAAAGCACATCCAGTCTTTTTTTCATATCAATACCTCAGATAATATTTTTGAAGATATGGCCCAGGCATCCATGCCTATTGACTGCTTGAGCAGAGCCACATTTCCATGTTCAACATAAACATCCGGAATACCCACATGTCGGACACATACGGGCGATCCTTTTATCATATAATAATCCGAAACAGCTTCACCAAAACCGCCCCGGAGCACATTTTCTTCCAGTGTTACGATCATATTATGCTTCTCACACAAATCATCCAGCATGTCCGTATCCAGTGGTTTAACAAATCGTGCATTCACAACTGTGGCATGAATTCCTGCCTCTGCAAGCTGATCTTTCACTTCGATCGCTGTCTCCACCATACTTCCGACGGCAACCAAGGCCACCTGCTCTCCCTGATAGAGCAATTCGCTCTTACCATAAACGATCGGCGCACGGTGATGCTGCTCGCCTTCATAGGCATCTCCTCTCGGATACCGGATTGCAAGCGGATGTTCAAAATCAAGGGAAAATTTCATAATATCGTAAAGTTCAAATTTATTCTTAGGTGCAAAAACAGTCATTCCGGGAATGGAGCTGAAGAAGGACAGATCAAGAATACCCTGATGGGTCTCACCGTCTGCTCCGACAATGCCTGCCCTGTCTATACAGAAGACAACGGGCAGATCCGGAATACAGACATCATGAATGATCTGATCATAAGCCCTCTGGAAAAAGGAGGAATAAATTGCCACATATGGCCTTAATCCTGCCGCTGCCAGACCTCCTGAAAAAGTTACTGCATGTTCCTCGGCAATTCCCACATCAAAGAAACGTTTCGGAAAACGTTTGGAAAATTTAACCAATCCTGTTCCGGAAGGCATAGCTGCACTGACAGCAACGACCCGCTCATCTTTTGTCCCGATATACAGCATGGCTTTTGAAAATGCTTCTGTATAAGTCATATTCGGACTTTTACTGATCTGACCGCTCTCCACATCAAATTTACCTACGCCGTGAAACTCGGAAGGGTTCACCTCTGCCGGTTTATAGCCTCTTCCTTTCTGGGTGATCACATGCACGAGCACCGCACGTTTTTCCTTTTTCGCTGTCTTAATAACACGAAGCAGCTGCGTCATATTGTGACCGTCTACCGGACCCATATATTCAATGCCAAGATCTTCAAAAAAGCCTCCCGGTATCAAAAGCTGTTTCAGTGAATCTTTTGACTTCTTTACACCTTTTGCGACAGAATCCCCGATCCCAGGGATTTTACGCAGTGCTGTCTCCACATCGGATTTTAATTCCACATAACTTTCATTCGTGCGTATCCGATTCAGATATTTGCTCATTCCGCCCACGTTCTCAGAAATGGACATCTTATTATCATTTAAAATAATAATAAGATTGCTGTTCAGACGTGCCGCATTATTCAATGCCTCATAAGCCATACCTCCGGTCATTGAACCATCACCGATGACGGCAACGACCGTGTAATCCTCGCCTTTGATCTCTCTTGCCCGGACATAGCCAAGCGCCGCTGATATGGATGTGGAACTATGCCCTGTATCAAAAGCATCACACTGACTTTCCCGGTGTTTCGGGAAACCGCTCATGCCTCCAAAGGATCTTAAGCCTGCAAACTCATCCTTTCTTCCGGTAAGGATCTTATGGGTATAAGATTGATGTCCCACATCCCAGATAATCTTATCCTTCGGCAAATCAAGACAAAGATGCAGTGCCATCGTAAGTTCAACGACTCCCAGATTCGAAGCCAGATGCCCGCCTGTCTCACTGACAGAATGTATAATAAACTCTCTGAGTTCCTGAGCCAGTTCGTCGTATTTTGATGGAGAAACTGCCTTTATATCATTTGCTCCTTTAATCTGTTCCAATATTCCTGCCATATTTATCCACCCGTTTATTTTTTTCTATGAACAAGCTGACAAATAAGTTCTGTTAAAAACGGATTTGTCAAATTGTTCGATTCAGATATTTCTTCCAGAATCTTCTCTGCATCGGCAGAAAAACGTTCTGCCTCTTTCATGGCACCGTCGATCCCAAAAAGTGTGACATAGGTCGTCTTATTATTTTTCTCATCGCTGTGCGTCTTTTTGCCAAGTTCTTCCAGAGTTCCTGTAACATCGAGAATATCATCCTGAATCTGAAAACTGATACCTATATTTTTCGCCATCTTCTCAACTTTATTCACGTCCGCATCGTCTGCGCCGGCCAACACGGCACCGATCATCATAGAACACTCAATCAGCGCACTTGTTTTCAACTCATGAATAAAATCAAGCACGGATTTTGTCAACGGCTGACCTTCCCGCTCCACATCAACGACCTGACCGCCGATCATTCCGTAAATTCCGGGCTTGGATGAAAGAATCTGAACAGCCTTTGCAATCCGGTGAAATTCTTCTTCACTCTCCGCAAGATCAAAGGCCTTTGATGCGGTCTCAAAAGCATAATTCATCAATGCATCGCCCGCCAGGATCGCCATGGCCTCACCGAATACCACATGCGAAGTCTTTCTTCCCCGTCGATATTCATCGTTATCCAATGCGGGAAGATCATCATGAATCAGCGAGTAAGTATGTATCATCTCTATCGCCGCCATAAAGGGATGAACCACTGCCTCATGGCTGCCGCCGAATAACCGGTAAGTCTCTTTCATCAACATCGGACGCAAACGTTTTCCCCCAGCCATCAGACTGTAGTTCATTGCCTCAAAAATTGTTTTCTGGTAACCCTCCTCCTTCGGAGCAGCTTTTTTTAATAACACTTCTATCTCTTCTGTTCGTTTTGTTAATTCTTCTTTAAAATTCATGACTCTACTCCTCTTCACCAAGCTGTATCAGCTTCTTTTCCACTTTATCCAGAGAATCATTACAATATTTGATAAGTTTCATACCCGATGTATATAATTTAAAGGAATCTTCCAGCCCCGTATCTTTATTCTCCATCTGCCGGATCAATTCTTCAAGCTCGGCAAATGCTGTCTCCAGTGATTTACTTCTTGCCATTTCTTACGCTTCCTTCCCTATGCGTTTCGGATATAACTGCATCCACATATCCGTCCAAAAATCGTACATGTATCTTATCGCCCGTTTCAACATCTCCTGATGAATTTACACTCTTTCCATCCTCTTTACTCACAATAGCATAGCCCCGTTCAAGCTGCTTCAAAGGCGATATTCCCGACAGTCTTTCACTGTAAAGAGCAAGCTTATGTCTGCTTTCCGTCAGCTTATTCTTCAGGATTCCCTGCATGTCATCTTCCATATGCATAAGCTGCTGCCTGTAATCATTGATTTTTGAAAAAGGGCTCAGATACTTTAACTGCATCTGATATCCGGCAACTGTCTGCCTGTAAATACGGACCTTTTCTTCCATACGAAGTCTCAACCGACGTTCGATCTCCTCAAGACGATTTTCAATAAGATTCCATTCCGGCACGGCAAGCTCCGCTGCAGCCGATGGTGTCGGTGCTCTCAGATCGGCCACCATATCCGCAATCGTCCAGTCTGTTTCATGTCCCACCGCAGAGATCACGGGAACCGGACATTGAAAAACAGCCTCTGCCACTATTTCCTCATTAAAAGCCCAGAGATCTTCGATCGAACCCCCGCCACGACCGATAATGATCACATCCACATCTCTTTTTTCCAGACATTTAATACCTTTAACAATACTTTCTGCTGCCTGATCTCCCTGAACAATGGCCGGATAAAGCACAAGCTGAATGTAAGGGTTTCTACGTGATGCAATATGCACCATATCCTGAATCGCTGCCCCCGTAGGTGCCGTAACAATTCCCACCTTTTTCGGATAAAAAGGTATCGCTTTCTTGTGTTCCGCATCAAAATACCCTTTGGCTCCAAGATCTTTTTTTAATGCTTCAAACCTTTCATAGAGAAGCCCCGTGCCTTCCCGAAGAATCTCCCGGGCATACAGCTGATATCGTCCATCTCTCTCATAAACACTGATATTCCCGAGGACAATGACCTGCTGCCCTTCCGCAAGACGAAACTTCAGTCCGTTTCTGGAACCGGCAAACATGACACAGGGAATAGCCCCCTTCCCATCCTTCAGAGTAAAATAAATATGTCCGGAGGAATGGTACTTACAATTCGACACTTCTCCCCGGACATAAATCCGGCTCAAAAAATAATCTTCAGATATCAGGCTTTTTATATATTGATTCACCTGGGATACAGAATATACATTCTTCAACCGATTTTCTCCTTCTAAATCTCAATTAGAGTATTTATTGAAATTTATGCCAGCTTTGCCAAAATACCATTGACAAAGGCCGGTGACTGATCCGTACCATAGCGTTTTGCCAGCTCTACAGCCTCGTTGATGGCAACACCTGTCGGTACATCTTCATCATAAACCATCTCATATACTGCCAGCCGGATAATCGTCAGATCCACTGTTGTCATTCTCTCTGTCTTCCATCTGTCCGCTGCCGCATTGATCCGGTCATCCAGATCCGCCTTTTTCTCCAGGATGAGGTCTGTCTTGTTCTGAATGTATTCCCGGTTCTCATCGGTTATCTCACCGATATTCTCCATATAAAAACCTTCCTGTTCTTTCATCTCCTCCTCCGGGTGGAATTCTGAACGAAATACCAGCCGGAATATATGCTCACGCAACTCTCGTCTGCCCATAGTTTCCTCCTAATATGCCTTTATCACTGTAAAAGTGACGCAGAACCTGTGCGGCTCTACGTCACTTATCACGCTTCACAGAATATGAATAGTTTATTCATCTTCCAGATTTACACCGGCTACACGAATATTCACATCTTCAACAGCAAGACCTGTCATCGTTTCGATAGCGTTCTTCACTCTGTCCTGAACGGCTCCGGTAACTTCCGGAATATTGTAACCGTACTCCATATTGATCGCAAGATCAACGCTGACTTTTCCCTCAGATACATCGATCTTAACACCTTTGGAAAGATTCTTCATACCAAGTTTAGCAACCAGTTCATTTGTAATATTGCCATACATGGAAGCCACACCCTTTACTTCAGTAGCTGCCAGTCCCGCAATAATAGCAACGACTTCATCAGCAATCTGTACTTCGCCAATTACTCTGTCGTCATGTATCGAATAATTCATTGTATTTTCATGTTCTTTAGCCATCGGTCTCAACCTCCATCTATTCAATGCTTCTTATTTTGTATTATACCAAAATTATGTGCTTTTGAAAAGAAATTTATCAATTTAATGTTGTGATCACCACATTTTCTGCCGTTACATTCGTTTTTCTTGAAACAATATCTTCAATTTGAGCTCTTTGGGTGTCTGTCAGCGTTTCCTGACCTACAACCACATCACAGGTGTCTTCCATAATACTGACCACACAATTTTCAAATCCTTTTGCGGTGAGCAGATTTTCAACAGCTACTTCCATCTCTGAACGGTTCGTCATATCCATCAGATTCTCCATCGCAGCCTGTTTCAGATCATCTGTCACATTCTCGTTATTAATAACTTCAATGATCGCTTCCTTGTTTTTCGAACGCATCTGTTCCCGGTTCAGTTTTGCCTGTGCACTGAAATTCTTTGCAAGAACAGAGCTTGTCATGACAGCCTCGCCCACATTTTCCGGACTTTCCGTCTCGGTATTGTCCACATCCGACATATCCTCCTCATCGGCAACTGCAATTTCCTGTATATTGTTTTCTGTCAGATCCATCAGAACTTCCTCCGCACCGGACTCTGTCATTTCCCCTGCAGATGCATTTGAGATGACCGGTGATTCATCCGTTTCCATACCTCCGGTCTTAAAATTCAGATATCCGGCCACAACGATCATGATCGCAAGGGCTGCGATAATTACTTGATTTCTTCGGATACTTTTCTTTTTCACACAGGACCCTCCCTACTCATTTTTCATTTTTACTACTTTAATTTTATGTACGGGAATGTCAAATAGAACCTGAACGGCCTGAGTTATTTCTCCCGCGACAACTTCATCGGCACCACCCTCAGCTGCTACCAGTACACCTTCGATCTCCGGCTCGATCTCCTTAATAACCCATGGAATATCCTGCCCGTTATCATCCTTCGTATACACAGATACCTCACTTCGGCTGGCCTCGTTGTTCTGTCTTGTGTTTCCCTGAGCATCTGTTTCAATCATCGTACTGCTTCCCGTAGTCACATCCTTCTCAACCACATACTCTTTTGATGCGCTGGCACGGATCATCACAGCCGTCTCCCCGACGCCATCTATGCGGGACAAAATATTTTTCAAACGTTCCTCCTGATTTTCAATATAAACATTCAAGGCCGCCGATTCTGCCCGATTATTTTCCTCCTGTGCAAAGGAGCCTCCGGATATATCCGTCTGTTTTGCGGACTCTTTATCAGAAACGGGCCATACTGCAACGAGACATAAAATGCCGGCAAGAACAATAATTATCCCGTTTTCTTTGTTCCATTTCCAGTTCAAAAATTTTTTCATGTCCATATCTCCAGTTTCAATGCATCTTCATCAATACCAAACTGCATCATCAGATCCTGCCTCCATGTTTCTATTTTTTCCTCCGGCACCGGACCGTCTGAAGCTTTTGGAACAACGGTGACTGCAATTTCATAGATTTCACCGAAATTTTCATCAGAAACATTGTCATTGACCGACACTTCACATTTCCGGACATCCATGCCGCTTCCTTTAAAATACTGTTTTATCTCTTCATAAATGATTTTCTTATAACTTTCATTAAAATAATCCGTCTCATAAAACATCCGGCCGCCGTTTTTTGCATCTTCGGCCGAAAGACGGATATTTTCCCGGATATAATCCTGAAAAATTTTTTCATCTGCCTTCATCAGACGACTCAATGGTCCAAGAAGAACAAGGATCAAGACCAGTCCCATTGTTAAACGTACATATTTCCTGTATTTTTCATCCGGAATGATCTGATTGATCATACTCATAAACAGAAGAAAAAGAACTACATTTTGTATCCACTCCCGAAAAATCCCCATCGCTCATCCTCCGAAAACAGCTCCTGAAGCAGACGTCATCATCGCCATGGATAAAAAGAACAATATGAACACCGTGCCCTCCACCTTTAAAAGCATCAAGATGCCATCGGATATACTGTGAAGACATTCCAGTATACGCTTGTCTGCCACCGGCTGAACAACCGCCTGTGCTGCCATATACATTAAAGCCATCACCGCCATTTTGACTGCGGGAATCAGAAAAAGAAATGCCAGTATACACAATCCGGCCGAGCCGATCCCGTTTTTTATGAGTACCGCCGAACCAATCACCGTCTGCATCGCCGTCCCCATGGCATCGCCCACTCCCGGCACAGCAGAGGTCACTCGCATGGCCCACCCGTTTTTAAGTGTATCAAAGGCGGGTAATATAAGACTTTGTACAAAATTCAATCCAAGAATCACTCCAAGGGCCGTCTTTAATATCCAATCAGCCAGTGTTTTTGTCAACTGTGCACATTTTGACAGCATATCCTCTTTCGACAGCTGATTAACCATGGATATGAGAACATAGGCATGGATCAGTCCCATGACCCCTTTCGACAGAATCCATTCCAGAAATGTAATTCCCATGACCATCGCCTGCTGATACCATATGCCTGTCTGAATATTTCCCGTAAACGTCACAGCCAGACAAAAAACCGGAACAAATGCAGACATGAATTTCATCATATTTCCCATCAGTGCGGAGGCTATCTGAGACGCAGCCATAAAAGATGTCAGCAAAAGTGTAAACAAAATCATATAGGTCAGATAAAATCCGGTCTCGGCAATAAAGGTTTTTGAAAATGCCATAGAAAAATTGGTAAAAACAGCACTCACAAAAACAATCCCCAGCATCTGCAGCAAAAGCTTTTTACTGCTTTTCATTTCCCCGAAGATTCCTTCCATTAGAAAAAGTTTCAGATGTTCAATTACATCCTCAAGTTTCCCCTCCGTAAGTTCCCTGACCAGATCTGAAAAGGATATTTTTACATCCTTCGGCATCATTTCATCCATTGCATCCTGTATTTCTTCATAATCAAATCCATACTCAGGTTCTGACGCCAGAACACTGAGACCACATGTCATCCAGATTACTGCCGATGCCAAAAACAGATACCATATTTTCATTGTGCCGCAAATTCCTCAATAACGGTCAGGAGGGTTGTCAGAACGGGAAGACTCATCGCCAGAATGCTGAGCTTTCCAAACATTTCAATCTGAGAAGCAATACCTCCGTATCCGGCATCTTTACACAGATTTGCCGAAAACTCGCTGATATAAGCGATACCGACCACTTTGAGAATAATTCCGATATAAGCACTGTTCACCATAAGATACTGACGTATCGTTTCCAGCCCGGAAAAGATTGTTTCCAGTCTTGTCATACAGCAGCCAAACAGGACCATACACGCAGCAATTCCGACAAGAAAGGCATATTCGGACTGAACACTTTTTAATTTCAGTGCCAGCATAACGGATGCCAGACCAATACAGGCAATTTTTATCATTCATATTCCCCCTCATAGTGTAAACATTTTTTCCACTGTCAAAAAAAGCTCATAAATATAGGGGACGATCCACATCAAGACAAGGATAAGACCTGCCAGACTTACCAAAAAAGCCTGCTCATCTCTCCCGGAATGCTTTAAGATCTGAGACAAAATAGAAATGAGGATGCCTACAGCCCCGATTTTATAGATAAGATGTATGGACATAGACACCCCCTGATCAAATAAACAAAATAATTAAAAATCCTCCAATGGTCCAGGCCACGGCCCGATAAACCTTCTCCCTTTCCGGTCTTTCTTTTTCCAGACGTGCTGTCCGCTCCGACAGCTGGCAGATACATGCTTCCACCGCCTCAGACTGGGCATGTACGTCCTGAATGCCCATAAAATCACCAAGCCGCATAAAAAATTCTTTATCATCCTGATCAAATAAATCCCCCTTCTCCTGAATCGTTTCCTGCCATATTACCACGCTTTCCGGCTGATCCTTACGCTTAAAATGTCCTGCAAGACAGCTGTAAAAATCAGAAACCGGCTTTTGTGTCTGAAGACTGATCCTCTCAAAGATCACTTCCAAAGGTAACCGATAGGTTCCGGCAATGCTTTTAAATAAAATCAGGCTGTGCACCATTTCCTGTAAAAAACCAATTCTTTTCCGAAGCAGAGCGCCCTTCTGCCATCCGACAAAACTGCAGCCTGCAAAAATCAGGCCCGTGCCGATTACTTTCATCCACAACATATCATACCGCCTTATATAGGATTTTTCCCGATGAATCTGAAATATAACGGACACGTTCTTTTGCATTCCAGTCATTTAAAAAAACGAACCGTTCAAACAAATGTTTCATGTCTTCTCCAATGTCTTTCAAATTTCCGCTGCCATGCATGGTTGTGAGAACACTGCAGCCCGAATGTATCGCATACTGTACAGCTTTCAGATCCACCGCTCCTCCCAGTTCATCAAAGGCCAGCAAACGGGGAGCCATAGAGCGCACGATCATTTCAATCCCAATGGATTTCGGACAATTATCAAGTACATCGGTGCGCATCCCCACATCTCTTTGCGCCTTCCCCATGTAGCACGCGGCAACCTCAGAACGCTCATCCACCAACCCCACACTCATGCCCGCGTGCCTTTTTGTCCCATCTGAAAACAAACGGATCAGATCCCTCAAAAGGGTTGTTTTACCGCAGCCGGGAGGCGACAGGATCAACGTATGACAAGGTCTGTCCCCTTCCCACAAATATTCAAAAACCGACGCACCGCAGCCTTTGACTGAATGGGCGACACGCACATTCATTGAAGATATGTGACATATACTGAGGACCCGATTTTCCTCCAGCACAACCTGACCGGCTATACCAATACGATGTCCGCCCTGAATCGTAATATAACCCTGACGCATTTCATTTTCATAAGCATATAATGAATATTGACATATGTAAGACATGCTTTCCTGAATATCCTGCTGAAATACCCGTACAGCCTCCCCCTTATCTTTGCATAAGCTTCCATTTTTATGAATCATCCATTCCTTCCCATCCATTTTTATGAGAAGGGGTTGATTTGCCCGCAGACGGATTTCCTGCACCATCCCCCATCGATCTTGCATTCGGCCAATGCAGGGACGCAGCCTTATCGAAAAAATATTTTCCATAGCACATCACCTGTCAATAATATATGTACCGTCTGAAAAAACATTCCCGATACGAAAAAAAACCTTCAAAAGATCCTGTCTTTTGAAGGTTTTCCCACGTCTTACTTTAAATTTCATCCGGCATAATAATGGCAGCCACAATATAAACCAGCACACCCGAACCCGTAAAGCCAAGCAGTAAAGCCAGAAGGCGGATAATTGTCGGATCCACATTCAGATATTCTCCAATGCCTCCGCAAACACCACATATCACACGATTACTTTTTGAACGAAATAACTTTTTCATCATCTGTCCCCCCATTTATTTATTAATATTCATCTTTATTTTACCTGCATTACATTCCAACATCCAGTCCGCATCTGCATGATTATTAATATAATCTTCAGATGAAAGTCCTGAATATTTTTTCTCATTGATTTCAATCGAGCCTGCACCGACACTTATATTATAATTATAATCCATAACATCCATATCTTTCAAGACAATTTCAAGACTTCCCGCATTTATTGATGCGGCTCCCTTGTTTATAACTTTGCCTTCAAAAATTACATTTCCGGCATCACACTCAATTTCTGCATGATCCGCCTGAATCGATGACACATTCGCACTTCCCGCATCCACATCAAGGATAAACTTATCGCACGCAGCGGCCAGTGCCATACTGCATTTTCCTGCGTCTATATCAATATCGATCTCATCAAAATTCATATTCTCCGGTACATATAATGTTGCTTTCGGTGTATCTGTATGAATCCATACATTACGGTCTGTATTTTTTACAATAACCTTATCACCATCGATCTTCCACTCAAAATATTTTTCATATCCCTCCGCATCGAAGCCGATCTCATCCGAATCGGACGGAAGAATGGATAACTCTCCCGCATCCAGATCCACTTCCAGATATTTGGCATCAGAAGATTTTTTCGCTTTCTTCACTTCCTTCACTTCTTGTATCGCCTTTTCTTTAAATCCAAATGTAAAATCTCCGTTATTGACCATATCTACAAATTCACCGTATGTCACTCCCATAGCCGCAGCGGCAACACACAGAGCAACACCGGATAACGCAAGGATCAGGGCAATGATCAGACTGATCTTCGTTCCTCTTTTCATGCTTCGCCACCTTCCTTCCTGTGAAATAATCTGCGAAATACATTAACAATACTTCGAATGAGCCACGGCAGCAGCCGGGTAAAGATAACGATCGTGATCAACAGACAGATAATGCCTGCAGCCAGCATAAGAAAGGAAATTCCCATCATGAGAAGTCCCTGAGGAACAGATACTGTCATTTTTATAATACTCATGACAAATAAAGCAATTCCTCCGACAAGGCCTCCGATCGTACAGCCGGCTGAGCCAAAGATCAGTGCACAAAGTACACCAAAAATTGTCCCGAGAATACCAAAAGATAATCCCAAAGCCGCTCCGCCAAGTCCCAGAAGCATCGGCAGTGCAAGAACACATAAAATTCCGATCAAAATAATCTTTCCAAGTTTCCCATCATTCTTTACTTCCGGAGGCTCATGATGGGTATGACCATCCTCTGAATAGTCTCTCCATGGAGATTCCCGATGTTCTTCTTTCTTTTCTCCGCTATAAACGTCCGGAACTTTCTCCTCCTGTTCCATCGAAATATCCCGGAAACCATCCTCCGAAAACTGGATTTTTTCGTCATCGCTGCTGTTCATGGATGAACGTATCGATGCAGCAATTTTTTCCGGCGCATCCAAAATGCCATCCACACTGTCTTTGTCTGAAAGACCGGCTTCATCCAGATAATCATTATAATATGCAAGAATATCTTCCCGCTCCTTTTCATCAACATCCTGAAGCAGATACTCTAATCGTTTTAAAAATTCCACACGGATCATCCGTTCAATTCCTCCTTCTCAAATAACTGGGTAATTTTAGATGAATAGGATTTCCACTCACATCGATACAGATTCAGCTGAGCCTGACCCGATGCCGTAATTTTATAATATCTTCGATTCCGCCCGCCAAACTGAACATCATAAACTTCCAGACACTCATCCTTTTGAAGTCTTCTAAGCACCGGATATAATGTGGATTCCGATATATCGATCACCTGCCGGACGTCCTGAGTGATTTTGTAACCATACGTTCCATCCTTTTCCTTTGAAACAACAGACAGCACAATGGCATCCAGTAATGCTGCTCCTGTATTAAAAACCATTCAATCCTCTCCTCTCTCCGTTTATAGTTCTGATGCAATATTATTTATTTTTCTATATTATATGATATATAATATTATCTGTCAATATATATTATATACATATATAATACTATTTTCTTACAAATATCTTACATATCAAAATTTGTCCCTTGGCCCATACAAAAAAAAGAACTTCGAGATTGTTTATTCTCAAAGCTCTTTTCAAACTACTCTACAATATCTAATAAACTTTTTTGTTTTCTCCGATGTCAAATCTGAAATCCTTTCCAAACGGTCGTCCATACTGCTTTAACGCGAGCGCCACTCCAAGTCTCCATGCTCCAGGCCCATAATCAGGGCTTCAGCTGTTGCGATGTTTGTTGCCATAGGAATACAATATGCATCACATTGATTCATGATCGCATAAATGTCCGGTTTCTCTGTCGCTGCCATGGCAGGATTATAGAAAAATATAACCAGATCCATACGATTGTCCTCAATCATCTCCATGAACTGTCGGTCACCGCCCACACTGCCAGGTAAAAATTTATTTACTTTCAGGTTGGTAACTTCCTCAATGCGGCGTCCCGTAACCCCTGTCGCATAAAGATTGTGCTTACTTAAAATCTTCTTATATGCGATGCAGAAATTCTCGATCAGTTCTTTTTTATTATTATGTGAAATAATTCCTACATTCATGCTCTTCTCCTTTCTTAAATATCCCCCACACTTCTATATTACTTTATTTGCATTTATCTTGTCAATATGTACAAAAAAAACTATTTAATTTTTTCTTCTTTTGATAGTTTATAGTGAATTGCAACTTGATTTTTTCCATTTTCTATATTTTTTATGCAAATTTAAAGGAAATTTGGTGATTTTCAACAAATGCATTTCCAAAAATCAGAATATTGACACGAAACACATCAAAATTCTATGAATTGCTTTGTTTCCAAAGGATTTTTTCTCATAAAAAAGCGAAAAAACCCCGCAAACATTTGCGGGGTCAATCTACTGTTTATTCGCCGTACATTAAACTCTGGATAAATATTCTCCTGTACGTGTGTCAATTTTAATAACATCACCGATCTCAACAAATAATGGAACATATACCAGTGCACCAGTTTCAACTGTTGCAGGTTTTGTAGCACCTGTTGATGTATCACCTTTAAATCCAGGTTCTGTTTCTGTGATCTCAAGTTCAACAAACAACGGTGGCTCCATTGCAAATACTTCACCGTTATGAGAAAGAATCTTAACCATCTCGTTCTCTTTAACGAATTTTAATGTATCGCCTACCTGATCTTCGCTGAGTGCGATCTGGTCATAAGTTTCAACATCCATGAAGTGGAATAAATCCCCATCACTGTAGAGATACTGCATCTCTTTTCTTTCGATATGTGCCTGTGGGAATTTTTCAGTTGGACGGAAAGATTTTTCAATAATACCGCCACTCTTAATATTTTTTAATTTTGTACGAACGAAAGCTGCGCCTTTACCAGGTTTAACATGCTGGAATTCGATTACCTGGAATACATTTCCTTCATATTCGATAGTCAAACCATTTCTAACGTCACCTGCTGATACCATAACGGAATCCTCCTTAATTTTTTTACATAAATAGCTTACTATAGTATAAATAAATTCCCGCAATTTTTCAACTATTTTTTTCTTTCTGACCCTTCTTTTTACAAAAAATGTCCGGTTTCATATTCAAAAAGATATTTTTCGTAAGCATTTATAATTTTCGTCCGACCATAATTAAAAGTTCGTTTGCTCTCTGCCTCATAGTTGAGGTGCATATGCCCGTGAACAAAATATTGTGGCTGGTATGTGTCAAGTAATGATCGAAAAATCTGAAATCCCTGATGCGGCAAATCATCACCGTCTCCAAGTTTTAACGCCGGCGCATGCGTAAGAAGAATATCAAAGCCCCGATTCCACATAATCTTCAGCTTCATCCGACGTACCCTGTTTCGCATTTCCTTTTCTGTGTACTGATGTTCTCCGGAATGATAGCGCATAGACCCGCCAAGCCCCAGAATCCGGAGACCTTCATAGATATAAATCTGATTTTCAATACAGATACATCCCTCCGGCGGATGCGTTTTATACTTACTGTCATGATTTCCGTGAACATATAGAACCGGTCCCCGCGAAAAAGTTGCCAGCAATGACAAATATTCCGGATCCAGATCCCCGCATGAAAGAATAAGATCAACATCCTTCATCTTACTTCTTTCAAAAAAATCCCAATAATAGGGTGACTTTATGTCACTGACTGCCAAAATGTTCATCTACACCGTTCCCCCAAGTCCCTGCGTAGTCACAACCGGTTTTGCCTGATCGACCAGGTCCTCCATTTTTGGAATACGGCCAATAACATTTTCAGCCAGCCAGTCCATGGTTATGATCTCCTCCGGCGATAATTCCATGGCCGGATCTCTGTTCACAATGCCCTCCTGAGAATACAGTACACCTTCAAAAGGATTGAAATTGCCGGAAGAAATTGTATTTTTAAGAAGATCGATCAGCCGGGCCGTACCAATCGGAAGATGCTTTGAGCAGATCACCTCAATGACTCCCGCAGACATGCCCCACCAGTAATTCAGGCCCCGGGTCTTATCTGAAATCTCATCATCCTGCCAGGATCCCTTCATCAATCTGCGAATCATCTGCTCATAAAATTTTCCCCAGTGCCAGACCGGCATTGCCAGATTTACAGTATCATTAATGTCATATCGGTAAATACCAAAATATCTTGAAGCTGCTTTCGGTGTAATCATATCCTGACCTGAAATATAAGAGATGGATTCCCTCCGAAAAGTATCAAAAGGATCATGATCCTTAAGTTTTGTCCACTCAAGATAAACTTTCGCTCTCGGATTGACCATTTTAGCTCCGAGCGCAAAGGCATTAATATTAGCCGTCATCCCATAGATCGGATAATCTGCCAGATAACCGATCTTATCATTTTCCGTCATCGCACCGGCAATGGCTCCCATCAAAAATTTCGCCTCATACATCCTCGCATAGTATGTTCGGATATATTTATGGGATGTATTCAGCGAACAATTCAGTATCTTTACTTCCGGATGCTCAATTGCCATTTTAAGACTGCCTTTCAAAAGCGGCGGCGATGTGGTAAAAATAAGATTATTGCCCTCTTCGATACTTTTTTCAATCAATATTTCAATATTCTCTTCTGTGGCCCCGTCATAACAGGATGTATGGATTTCCTCATCAAAGGCTCTCTGCAGATGCAGGCGGCCTAATTCATGGGCATAGGTCCATGCAGAAGTTTTCACCGTCTTTTCATGAATGAAGGCGGCCTTCATCCTGGAAGTGCTGACCGGAATGCGAAGATTTGGCAAAAGCCGCTTCTTTCCCGCTGTATCCTCCGGTGACATATGAAGCTCAGGTGTGCTGCCTTCCGTAAGTTTCAATTCCTCCCTTGATTTAAGCATCTTTTCTTTGAGTTCCAGAATGCTCATATTTAAAAGTTCTGGATAATCGTAGACACTTAAAAGCGTCAGCAGAGCATCATCCTCCGTTCCGGTGCTGCTTATTTCTTTTCGTTCTTCATAAATTTTCTTAAATCGCCAGTGCAGGGCCTGAAAATCTTTTCGCTCGTCTTCGGTCCATTTTTCATCCGGACGTTTTCCGACAAGCCGCTGAAGACGTGCAAAGCTGCCTTCTTCTGAAAAGTTCAGATCATTGATCCGGGACAGACGATAAAAATCAACAAATTCATAATAAATACGAACTTCCTTTTTTCTTGTCCGCGCCGGAAGAATTCTTGTGACCATGCCATCCACCGTCACTGCACCGACGCACTTAAGTACACTGACCCGCTTATTCCCTTCTTCTACATAAAATCGGTTCATAAATTCATAAGCTTTGATCGGCTCCCTGATTCCCTCTTCAATATGGGCACAATAAAGATTCATCCACTTTTGAGCAAATTCAGATTTTTCCGGAAGCAGGGGATAAAAACTTTTGCTGAAGGACGTACTCCTTGCTGACGTCTTCGTTCCGGCAATCTGATCAAGAGGAATCTGGACAAGTCCCAGAGGGACCTCCCCGACTGTCAGAATATTTGGATCTTCTAAAAGCTCATCAAGCACCTCCAGACCCTCTTTTTCTTTTTTGCCCGATTTCATGTATTTTAAATATTCATCATGGGCTTCTGCACTTAATCCAAGAGACATCTTATTTCTTCCTTTCGCGGCATGACACGCAGCGCGCCTTTTCTTGTTGTGATGATCGAAGCTGCCGCATTGGCAAAACGGAGCATCTCTTTAAGTTCACATTCATTATAATCTTTCCATCCGTGACATAAGACATAATGGAGGATGCAGGCGCAGAAGGTATCTCCCGCACCTGTTGTTTCAATCGTGTGTTCCTGGCGAAATGCCGCCTGTGTAACACGGATGTTGTCCGTATAAGCGCGGCTTCCTTCTTTTCCAAGAGATAATAAGATGAGAGGAATATGAAATCTTTCCTGAAGCATTTCAATGCCCTCATCATAATCCTCAAGTCCAGTCAGCCACTGAATTTCATTATCCGATATTTTTAAAATATGACAATGTTCCATGCCATACAGGATCTGTTCCCTTGCCTCATCTAAAGACCGCCACAGAGGCTCCCTTAAATTCGGATCAAAAGATAATAATGCGCCGGATCTCTCGGCAATTTCAATAGCCTTTCGTGTAGCTTTACGGCATATTTCATCCGTCATAGACAGGGAACCGTAATGAAAAATCTTGCTGGAAGCAATCAGTTCTTCATCGATATCTTCTTCCGAAAGCATCATATCTGCTCCCGGATTACGGTAAAAAGAAAATTCCCTGTCCCCATCTTCAAGTGTATGAACAAAAGCCAGTGTGGTATGGACCTGATCATCTTTTTTCAGACCTCTCGTATCAATACCGACTTCTTTTAAAGCCGCTTCAAGCCGATCTCCAAACATATCTTTTCCGATTTTTCCGATAAAAGCTGTTTTATGTTCAAGGCGTCCAAGCATAGCAAGTACATTGCATGGTGCCCCTCCCGGATTGGCCTCAAATACAGGATTCCCCTGAGCACTGGTGCCATTTTCTGTAAAATCAATTAATAATTCGCCTAAGGCGGTTACATCATAGGGTTTCATCGCCATCCCCTCCCGGCTCATTTTCTTTCTTCAAATAATAAAATCCATATGCCGGAATGTTTACTCCGGAAGCTTTCATTGACCGTCCGGAAATCATATCCACATATGTTCCGTCTGTTTCATTGATCCAGGCTGTTTTGTCATATTCACTGAAATTAAACAGCCCCAGGATCTTTTCTCCCTCATAGTATCTGCCAATACATAATACACTGGAATCCCAGGTCTCTATCGTCCATGTATCGGCAGAAGCCATAAAGGCTTTCTCACTTTTCCGTATGCTTTCAAGTCGGCAAAGCTGGCGGAAGATCTTACTCTGTACAGTTGTGCTATCCTCAATTCCTGCAGCTGCATTCCAGTCCATTGCTCCCCGGTGGATATACCTTGAATCCTCCGCTTTGTAAGGATTCTCCTTATAACCGTAATCATTCAGCTGACCAATCTCATCACCGCTGTAGAGAACCGGAATCCCGGACTGCATAAACATATAAGCATGTAATGTAATATCCAGCCGTACTGCCTTTTCCAGTGCTGCTTCATCCCGCTCATATTCGGCCTTTTCGATACCACACATGGATGCGGTCGTTCCGCAGAAACGGGCATCTCCCGTGACAGGATCTGCATTATAAAGCACTCCGCGGCTGTTGCTTGCCCCGGCATAACCTTGAAAATAATCATTCAAATATTGTTTATGGGATCGTTCTCCGATTCCTTCCCACATGAGTGAAGCGTAATCCAGTCCCCAGCCGATATCATCGTGGCATCTCAGATAATTGAGGAAAACATATTCCTTCGGCAGACGGTTCACAATATCCAATTGCTGTTTCAGAAGACGCACATCCCGTGTGGCAACCGTATGCCACGTCGTTGCCATCGTCGTTACATTATACAGCATGTGACATTCCGGTTTTTCTACCGTTCCAAAATAAGGTACGACCTTTTCCGGCTCCATGACCACCTCTCCGAGAAGCAATATCCCCGGACATACAATCTCACCGATCATACGCATCATCCGTACGATTGTGTGGACCTGAGGCAGATTTCTGCACTGAGTGTATAATTCTTTCCAGATATATGGTACCGCATCAATACGGATAATATCAACCCCCTTATTTGCAAAATAAAGGAAATTATACATCATTTCA
>JAEDDO010000017.1 GCA_016298055.1 Frisingicoccus sp. | reverse complement strand
ATCTTCTGTATCATTTCAATATGTTCTTTTGAACCATAGCCTTTGTGTTTTTCGAAACCGTACTCAGGGAACAGTTCGTGGTAAGCTTTCATCATCCGGTCCCTTGTCACCTTGGCGATCACACTGGCCGCCGCGATCGACAGACTTTTGGCATCTCCCTTAATGATCTTTTCCTGAGGGATCGTAAGTTCCGGTATGATCACCGCATCATTTAAAAGCACGTCGGGACGATAGGAAAGCGTTCCTACCGCCTCTCTCATGGCTTCGTAGGTTGCCTGCAAAATATTGATCTCATCGATTCTCTCCGGTGAAACAATGCCAACACCAACAGAAACAGCCTGCTCCATGATCACATCATAAAGCTCCTCCCTCTTTTTCTCACTCAGCTGTTTGGAATCATTCAGATAAGGAATCTTTAATCCCTTAGGCAATATAACCGCACCAGCCACGACTGGCCCCGCTAAAGGTCCCCGTCCCGCCTCATCGATTCCGCATATGTAATCACAGGTGTCATAGTATTTCTTTTCATATATGAGCATATTCTCAAGACGTTGCACCTCCGCGGCAGCCTTTTCCATCCGCTTTCTACAGGAAAGAATCATCTTCTGAACGCCCTGACGCTCATCATTTTCATATTTTTTGATAAATATCTCAAGTTCATTTTCTGAAAGAGCCTGATACTCTTTGCGAATACTGTCTATTGTCATTTTAATCTCCATCTGTCTGTTCATCGAACAAATTTTTAAACATTCCTGATCATAAGTATAAAGAAAAAAATTCTCCTGTCTTACAACAGGAGAATAACCCATCATCCTTTACTGATGCTTCAACAAGCATATCTTGTCCAGAGGCCACAACCGAACCCATGCACGTCCGATCAGATCTGAGCGTGAAACATTCCCGACGGAAGAAAAACGGCTGTCCTGACTGTTGTTTCGATTATCCCCAAGGACAAAATATTCATCCTCACCCAACAGGATCGGTTCGGACGCCAGACCGGCATCATTCATAACCGCAATGCCATAATTCTCCTGAAGTTCATATCCATTAATATAAACTTTACCGTTTTTAATCTGCACCGTCTCTCCGGGCATTCCGATAATACGTTTGATTAAAAGTTTTGATGTATTCTCTTTAAAAGGAAAAACAACAATATCAAAACGCTTTGGATCTCTAAAACGGTAGGTGATCTTATCTGTAATTAAATTATCACCATCCGACAGCGTCGTCTGCATCGAATCACCGATCACCACCGTGCGCTGACCGATAAACTTGACAACAAAAACCATAACAGCGACAACGATCAGAAAATACACGACCATGCCGATGATATCTTTGACTTTATCTGTTTCAATCTTTTCCGGTTTGGTTTTTTTATTTGAATATACCTTTCTGCTCATACCTTCTACTCCTGAGGAAATTCTAGTGTCAGTCGTCCCAGTTTGCCGGATCGGAAGTCGTCAATAAGCATCCGTGATGCCTTGCTGTAATCCAGTGCATTCCCTTTCTGACGGCAGTTCCGGCTTTCGGCGATCTGCTCCAATATAGTTATTGTATCACAGTTTTCATCAATTGCATATCTCTCAGATAAAATCCCCGGATAGAATTGTTTTAAAAATTCGATGAGCTTCACTGAAAGTTCATCAATATTTAATATATCATCTTTAATGGAACCGATCAGTGCGAGACGCTCTCCAACGACCTGATCGTCAAATTTCGGCCAGAGGATTCCCGGTGTATCCAAAAGTTCCACATTCTTATTCAAACGGATCCACTGTTTTCCCTTTGTGACTCCCGGCTTGTTACCTGTCTTTGCGCAGGCCTTTCCCGCATAAGTATTGATGAATGTGGATTTTCCAACATTCGGTATTCCGACGATCATAGCACGTACCGGCCGGTTGATAATGCCTCTTTTACGGTCTCTTTCTATTTTTTCTTTACAGGCTTCCTGAATAATGGCAGTGATCGCCTTCATCTGGCCGCCTTTTCGTGAATCCAGCTTGTATACATAATAATTTTGTTTTTTAAACCAGTTTTCCCACTCTGCTGTACGTGACGGATCTGCCAGATCATATTTATTCAGTAAGATCATTCGTGATTTCTGTCCGGCCAGAGTATCGATATCCGGATTTTTACTTGATAAAGGGATTCGGGCATCGACAAGTTCAATAACAATATCAATAAGTTTAATATCCTCCTGCATCATTCTTCGGGCTTTTGTCATATGCCCCGGGTACCACTGTATATTCATCTTTCCCACCTTCTTTTTGCATTCAATAAACCATACGATTTTCTACTTTACTCTTCCAATGATCTGTTTTTTATTGATGATCCCGATATTCGAAGACCGGCTGTCATAACGTGAATTATTATAATTATCACACATCATAAAGTACTCATCATCATCCAGAAAAATCTCATCACGGCCGATCCCCGCGTCCTGTATACTTTCTTCATTAAAAGGATACTCTGTCCGTTCGCCGTCTATGTAAATTTTTCCGTTTTTAATCTGAACCTTCTCTCCGGGAAGACCTACAATACGCATAACATAATAGACATTGGACTTCGTCTCACCAATCTGGACAGCCACCGTATCCATTCGGTTCGGTGAAGTAAATTTATACACGACCTGATTGATTTTTACAACTTCATCTTCCTCAAATGCAGGAACCATGGCGTCATTGGAAACAACCGTTTTCATGCAAAATCCCTGAACATACATGATGGCCAGGGCAACAACAAGGATCCAGCCGATGATAAACATGCCCACATTCATCGCCCGCGTACCGATCTTAAGTTTTTTATACTTCCCTTTCAACCGTTTCCATTTGCGCTTTACCTGTTTCATGACTTCCTCCTTAAGGAATTCCATTATTTTTCATAGAAAAATGGGACAACTACCTAAGTACTTGTCCCAAGATCACACCGAATTATTTAACTAATTCTTTAACTTTAGCTTTCTTACCTACTCTGTCTCTTAAGTAGAATAATTTTGCTCTTCTGACTTTACCTCTGCGGATAACTTCAATCTTTTCTACGATTGGAGAATGTAATGGCCATGTTTTTTCAACGCCAACACCGTTGGAATTCTTTCTTACTGTGAATGTTTCACGTGTGCTTCCGTTCTGACGTTTGATAACAGTTCCTTCAAAAACCTGGATTCTTTCACGGTTTCCTTCTTTTACCTTTGCAGATACACGTACTGTATCACCAACATGGAACTCAGGTACTTCTGCTTTTAACTGAGCAGCTTCAATATTCTTAATAATATCGTTCATCACTGTGAACCTCCTTGAATTTATACTTCGACGTTCTTAATACTTTTATCTGTAACAGAGGACCATCTTTTTTTCATACCAAAATAATATATCACAAATTAATCTATAAATCAATATTTTTCTTTAGTTTTTCAAGAGTTTTTTTATCCTCTTTACTCAGCTGTGCCGCCTCGAGCAGCTCCGGTCTTCGAAGAAGTGTGCGCTTAAGCGATTGTTCCCGCCGCCATTTCGCTATATTGCCGTGGTGTCCGGATAAAAGGACATCCGGAACTTTTTTGTCAAGGAAAGTGACCGGACGGGTATACTGAGGATATTCGAGAAGACCATCCTGAAAAGACTCATACTCGGCAGAATCATCATTGTTCAGCACACCGGGAATCAAACGGGAAATAGAATCGATCATCACCATCGCCGGAAGCTCACCGCCGGTCAGTACATAATCACCGATGGATAATTCATCGGTCACGATCTCCTCCAGGACTCTCTCATCAATTCCCTCGTAATGACCGCAGAGAAAAACAAGTTCTTCTTCTTTTGACAGTTCTTCAGCAATTGCCTGGCTGAAAACCTTCCCCTGTGGTGTCATATAGATAACACGAGGTTTATGTTTCATATCCTTTATCAGATCCTGATAACAGTCATAGACAGGTCCCGGCTGCATTACCATTCCGGCTCCGCCCCCATAGGGATAATCGTCCACGTGCTTATGTTTATCCTTTGAGTAATCGCGAATATTTACAATATTCAGATCAAATATATGATTTTCAATTGCTCTGCCCGTAATACTTGTGCCAAGCCCGTTGGCGATCATATCCGGGAAAAGCGTCATTACATGAAAACGCATGTTTATCTTTAACCTCACTTACGATTCAGATCTAAAAGTCCCGGCAGCAGATGGACAATAACTTTTCCGGTCTCAGGATGAATTTCAGGTACGCACTGTTCAATATACGGAATAAGAACTTCCTCACCATCCTCTGTACGGACAACAAACACATCATTGGCCCCTGTCTGGAGCACATCAGACAAGATTCCGATATCCATCCCCTCGTCACTGATGACATGAAGGCCGATCAGATCCACAATAAAAAATTCATTTTTCTGAAGTTTTACCGCATGATCCCGATGAACCAAAAGATCTTTTCCTTTAAACCGCTCCACATCATTCATCTGATCCATCGATTTAAATTTCAAAATCGGTGTCTGTTTAAAAAACTTACAGCTTTCGACAACGACTGGAATTCTTTCTCTGCCAGTATCAATTACACATTCTTTTAATTTTTTAAAACGGCGGATATCGTCCGTGGTGGAAAAAATTTTCACTTCACCACGTACACCGTGTGTATTGGAAATCACACCGACACGTAAATATTCTTCCATGGTATTTCCTTTCTTTGACATTCTGAAAAGACCTCAGTCCGTAACGGATTGAGGTCTTCTATATGTTGAACTACTGAAGAATTTCAACAATTACTTTTTTGTCATCCTTTGATGCGGCAGATTTTACAACGGTACGAATCGCTCTGGCAATTCTTCCCTGCTTGCCAATGACTTTACCCATATCCTCCGGATCTACTTTAAGTTCCAGAACAACGGATTTCGGGTGCACAGTTTCTGTAACAATAACACCTTCCGGATGGTCAACAAGAGCCTTAGCGATAACTTCAACTAATTCTTTCATCCTGCACCTCCATCAGAAATTATTTTGTAATTCCTGCGCTTTTGAATAATTTGCCTACAACATCTGTTGGCTGAGCACCGTTAGATAACCATTTCTGTGCTAATTCAGCATTAATCTTAACTTCGCTTGGTTCCACGTTTGGATTGTATGTTCCGATTTCTTCAATGAAACGACCGTCTCTTGGAGAACGGGAATCAGCTACGATAATTCTATAAAAAGGAGCCTTTTTCTGACCCATTCTTCTTAAACGAATTTTTACTGCCATTTTTTTCACCTCCTGAGCAAACATTAATAACTATATAAAAAGGAATATCTCTTCCTGATTATCAAAAACCAAATGGTAAACGGAATCTACCCCGTTTGCCGCCTTTTCCGGAAAGCTGTCCCGAAAACTGCTTCATCATCTTCTTCATCTGATCGAACTGTTTTACCAGTGCGTTCACTTCATTAATGGAAACGCCTGCACCTGCGGCAATACGTTTTTTCCGGCTCATATTCATCAGATCCGGATTGGCACGTTCCTCCGGCGTCATCGACAGAATGATTGACTCTGTCCGCTTCATCTGTGCCTCGCTTCCGCTCAGATCCACATTCTTCAGCTGATTGCCCATACCCGGGATCATAGAGATCAGATCCTGAATATTGCCCATGTTCTTTACCTGGTTCATATTCTCAAGGAAATCTTCATAGGTAAACTCAGCTTTCTTGAACTTCCGGCTCATCTCCCTGGCTTTGTCCGAATCGATCTGTGCTTCCGCCTTCTCGATCAGTGTGAGTACATCGCCCATACCGAGAATTCGTGAAGCCATTCTGTCCGGATAAAACTGTTCCAGATCGGAAAGCTTTTCGCCCATACCGACATAAAGAATCGGTTTACCGATAACGGAACGTATCGACAGAGCGGCACCTCCTCGGGTATCACCATCCATCTTCGTCAGGATAACTCCGTCAAGACCGACTTTCTCATCGAAGGACTTCGCCACATTCACCGCATCCTGACCGGTCATGGCATCCACCACAAGAATGGTCTCATCAATTTCCACAGCAGCTTTAATATTCTGAAGCTCAACCATCATATCCTCATCTACGTGAAGACGTCCGGCTGTATCAAGAATAACCACATTAAAATTATTCTTCGCCGCATGCTCCAGAGAAGCCTTCGCTATATCTACCGGATTCTGATGATCACCCATGGAAAAAACAGGAACATCCTGCTTCTCTCCGTTGACCTGAAGCTGTTTGATCGCTGCCGGACGGTAAACGTCGCAGGCAACAAGGAGAGGATTGCGTCCTTTCTGCTTCATCTTGCCGGCAATCTTGGCACATGTGGTTGTTTTACCTGCACCCTGAAGACCTGCCATAAGGATAACAGTAATCTCATTGGACGGTTTTAAGGCGATCTCTGTCGTCTCGCTGCCCATCAGAGCAACCATCTCTTCATTAACGATCTTTATGACCATCTGTCCCGGAGTCAGACTGTTCATCACATCCTGACCGATCGCCCGCTCCTGTACGGATTTGATAAACTGTTTAACAACTTTAAAATTGACGTCCGCTTCAAGCAGAGCCATCTTAACTTCTTTTAAAGCGGCTTTCACATCGGCCTCTGTCAAACGCCCTTTATTCCTCAGATTTTTAAAGACGTTCTGCAATTTCTCAGATAAACTTTCAAATGCCATGGAAAACCTCCCTTCCGGCTACATCTCTTCCAATATCTTATTTGAAATGTTTTCAATCTGCCGTAAATAGTCGGTAACTTTCGCTGAATCGCCATCTGCTTTTAGCATATCACTGGCCAGATGATGAATCTGGGCCACCTGTTCTTTGGCCATTAAAAATTTCTGAACCAAATGAAGTTTTTCTTCATAACCATTCAGAAGTTTGTCACAACGCTTTATTATATCATATACACCCTGACGGCTGATATTCCGATCTTCCCCGATCTCACTGAGGGAGTAATCGTTCAGAACAAAATCCTCATAGATAGATTTCTGATGTTCTGTCAGTAATTCGCCATAAAAATCATAAAGCAATGCCTGCTTCAACATCTTATCCATAAAAAGCACCACCTGTAAAGTATTTTTACTTTACAGGTGGTATTCTACCCTATCTTTACCGCTATGTCAACAGCTTTTTTAAAAAAATTAATAAATCTGCTTCGGAACTTTTAATAATGGCCGGTATCCCCGTTTTTCCAATTCGTTCAAAATGCGTTCTTTATGCTCTGTTCCAAAGGCTTCCATTGTAATACGCAGTTCAACCACATTGCTCCGATTGACACTGACAAACTGATTGTGCTCCAGTTTAATAACATTTCCCTGCAGTTCGGCGAGAATTCCAGCAACTGTATGGAGTTCACCCGGTTTATCCGGAAGAAGAACAGAAACTGTAAAAATACGGTCTCTCTGAATGAGACCATTCTGTACAACGGAAGCAATGGTGATAACATCCATATTGCCGCCGCTTAAGATGGATACGACTTTTTTGCCGCGAATATCTAACTGTTTTAAAGCAGCAACCGTCAGAAGCCCGGAATTTTCTACAATCATCTTATGGTTTTCCATCATATCAAGAAATGCCGCGATCAGGTCATCATCTTCCACTGTAATGATATCATCCACATTTTTCTGGATATAAGGGAAGACAATATCTCCCGGTGTTTTTACAGCTGTACCGTCGGCAATCGTTGTAACCTTCGGTAAAGTGACCACATGACCGGCTTTTAATGAAGCCTTCATGCAGGCTGCTCCCGCCGGCTCCACACCGATGACTTTAATCTTCGGATTGAGCATCTTTGCCAGGGTCGAAACACCGCAGCAAAGTCCGCCGCCGCCAATAGGAACAAGAATATAGTCCACTGTCGGAAGTTCTTTGATGATTTCCATGGCAATGGTTCCCTGTCCGGTGGCTACTGTCTCATCATTGAAAGGATGAATAAAGGTATATCCTTTTTCCTCTGCAAGGGAAAGGGCATAGGCACAGGCATCATCATAAACGTCACCGTGCAGGATAACTTCCGCACCATAGCCCTTTGTACGATTCACTTTGATCAGAGGTGTTGTTGTCGGCATGACAATGACAGCCTTTGCTCCCATCAGTTTTGCCGCATAGGCTACACCCTGGGCATGGTTGCCGGCAGAAGCAGAAATGATTCCCCGCTCTCTCTCCTCATCTGTCAGTGTGCTGATCTTATAATAAGCACCGCGAAGTTTATAAGCTCCTGTAAACTGCATATTTTCCGGTTTAAAATACACTTTGGCACCTGTCTGTTCCGAAAAATAATCACTGTAAACCAGCTTGGTCTCGAGTAATACCCGGTTCAACCGTTCGGAGGCTTCTTCAAATTTGTCTAATGTTAACATGGTCATTTCTCCTTTTTCTTATTGTTGAAACAGTGCATCTACGAAAGAGTCGCTGTCAAATTTCTGTAAGTCTTCAATCTTTTCGCCAATACCGATATATTTTACCGGAACGCCAAGTTCTGCCTGTATGGCAATGGCAATACCGCCTTTAGCCGTTCCGTCTAATTTGGTCAGAATAATTCCTGTGATATCTGCAGCTTCTTTGAACTGTTTGGCCTGAACAAGGGCATTCTGTCCGGTCGTACCATCAAGGACGATCATCGTCTCCCGGTAAGCCTCCGGATATTCTCTGTCGATGATCCGGTTGATCTTTTTCAATTCTTCCATCAGATTCTTCTTATTATGAAGACGTCCTGCCGTATCACAAATAAGCATATCCACGTTTCGGGCTTTCGCAGCAGCTAAAGCGTCGAACACAACGGAGGCCGGATCTGACCCTTCCTGACCGGCGATAATGTCCACACCGGCCCGACGGGACCATTCTGTAAGCTGTTCAATGGCGCCTGCACGGAAGGTATCCGCAGCCGCAAGAAGTACTTTCTTTCCACTGTTTTTATACTGTCCCGCAAGTTTTCCGACAGATGTTGTCTTTCCGACACCATTGACACCGATCACAAGCATGACGGTCTTTTTGTTTTCAAAGGCATAGGCATCTTCATCCACCGCCATCTGATCCTTAATGGAACGAATCAGATATTCCCTGCACTGAGCAGGTTCCTTTAAATGATTCTCCTTGACTTTAACTTTCAAATCTTCAATGATCTTCTCTGTCGTATGAATACCAATGTCCGCCATAACGAGCACTTCTTCCAGCTCTTCATAAAAATCATCATCAATCGATGAAAATCCGCTGAAAATATCATCAAATACAGAGGCAATACTGTCACGGGTCTTTGTCAGTCCGGCTACAAGACGGCTGAAAAAGCCTTTTTTCTCTTCTGCCATAGATTTTCTCCTTCTCTACATCATTTAATCAAATCATTTTCTATTAAATTTACCGACACAAGGGCCGATACACCTTTCTCCTGCATCGTCACGCCATAAAGGGCATCCGCTGCATTCATCGTTCCCCGTCGATGTGTAATAATAATAAACTGGGTATCTTCCGTCAGATGATTTAAATAACGGGCATACCGTTTGACATTCGCATCATCCAGAGCAGCTTCAATCTCATCAAGAAGGCAAAAAGGCGAAGGTTTCAGACTCTGGATCGCAAAAAGAAGGGCGATCGCCGTCAATGCCTTTTCCCCACCGGACAACTGCATCATGTTTTGCAGCTTCTTTCCCGGAGGCTGGGCCACAATGCCTATTCCCGCTTCAAGGATATCTTCATCCTCCATAAGCTCCAGTGTTCCTTTACCGCCTCCAAAAAGTTCTGAAAATACCCTCTGGAAATTTTTCTGTATTTTTACAAAATTCTCGCCAAACTGAACCCGCATTGCCTGATCAAGATCGATAATAATGCCTGCAAGTTTCGCTTCTGCCTCCACCAGATCATCATGCTGCGTTTTCAGGAGGGCATACCGCTCAGAAACTTCTTTGTATTCTTCAATAGCATTCACATTAATATTTCCAAGATCTTTGATGCTTTTTTTAAGTTCGGCAATTCTTCTTCTGAGTTCTTCCTGAGAAATCACTTCTTCCGTAAAAATCCGCTCTTCCAGTGCTTTATTAAATGTGAGTTCATATTCCTCCCACATATAATTGCTGAGCTTATTGCGGTCTTCTTCGCATTTTTCGGCTAAATGTCCCAATCGGAATAATTCCTTGTCCAAAAGACCTGCACGGTCTGAAAGGCTTTCCCTCAGTTCTAAATACTTCTTTTGATCCGCCAGCATCTTCTGCCGGTTGGATGACAGTTCCTCAAGCATTTTTTTAAGATCACCATCACCATATTCGGATGGATCCAAAAGCCGGGCACGCATGTGTTCCGCTTCATTTTTCTTATCCGAGATCATGCGCCCATTCTCTTCAAGCTGGGATTCAAGCTGAAGCATCTCCTTTTGAAGTTCTTCAATCTCCTCCATGATTCTTGTCAGATTTTCTTTAAGAAAATCCTGTTTCTGCAGATAACCTGTGAAACGGATGTTCAGATCCGAGGCTTTATCAGAAAATTCCTGCTGTTTTAAGATTTCCTCCTCCAGCCTCTCATTCAAACGGCCAATCTGTGCCTCTGTCTCCATCCTCAGTTTTTCATCCGATTCTTTTTCTTCCAGAAGAACTTTTTTAAGTTCATGAACTTCTTGCGTCTGACGTTTTAATTCAGCGGATTCGGCTGAGAGTTCCTGATAGATCGTCTCCTGAGAAGACTCGGAAGTTTTCAGTTGTTTGATATGCACAGAAAGTGTATTCGCCCGAAGCCCCATTTCCTGAAGATCCTGCTGGATCAGACTGATTTTCCGTTTGTTTTCACGTTTTTCATCATGGGCCTGATCCGTTTTTAAATTGAGCTGTTCAAGCTCTTCTTTGAGCTGTTTCATACGCTGAGCCATCTCATCCATCTCTCTGTGACGTCCTAAAAGATTACTCGTATTTTTAAATGTACCGCCGGAAATTGAACCGCCCGGATTCAAAGACTCTCCTTCCAGGGTTACAATTCGAAGCGTATACCTGTATTTCTTTGCCAGTTTCAGTCCGTTATCCATAGAATCTGTAACAACGACCCGACCAAGAAGATACTCACCCAGCCGGTCAAATTCGGGTGCATGACGGACAAGCTCACTCGCTATGCCGATCACACCTTTTTCTTTAAGAATCTTCTCCTTTTCAGGAAGACTTTTCGGCACAATGCTTGTCAGAGGCAGGAAAGTTGCCCGTCCGAATCGATTTGTCTTTAAATACTCGATCATCTGCTTTGCCGTCTTTTCATCTTTTGTGACCACATTTTGTATACTGCCGCCGAGGGCTGTCTCGATGGCTGTCTCATACACTTTGTCTACTTTAATAATGTCTGCCACGACACCGATAATGCCCGGATATCGGCTTTTTTGTTCCATAATCCGCCGGATACTGTTTCCGTAGCCTTCGTAGCGTTCTGTAATTCCCTGAAGTGTCTGAAATCTGGAACTGAGCCGGTGATAATCCTGTTCCTTTTCATTTAAAAGCTGATGGCAGCTGTCGATCACCTTCTGGATCTCCTGCCCACGGGACTGACAGGATCCGAGGGTGCTATCCAGATTCTGCCTTTCCAGATCGAGTTCCTTTTCTTCCTTGAGATAGGCCTCAAGCTTGTTTCCTCTGCTGGCTGCTTCACTCTCCATCGTCAGCAGACGCTGATTAAGTTCAGATTTACGTATCTGAATCTGTTCAAGCATGGTGTCATATCGCTGGAGTTTTGCTTTTAATCCGCCCATCCGGTTCAGTATCTCAATAACATCGCCGTTTTTATCTTCGATCTGCTGACGAATGGATTCAATTCGCTCATTCACCTGTGACAGTTCTTTCTGGGCATGCTCCTTCGCATCACTGAGAGCATCCATCGTTTTATCCAGTTGCGCAAGCTCTTCCTTCCAGCCATCTTTCTGGCTGTGCTTATTTTGAACATTTTCAGAAATCTGAGCCCTGCGTTCCCGATAATGATTTCCCGTCGCCTCTTCACTTCGCACCTGCTCTTCAAGAAGACGTATATCACTTTCTGTTTTTTCCCGATTGAGCTGGATCTGGGAAATGCGGTTCTTAACACTGTCCAGCTGCTCATTGCAGTTTTCAAGTTCGTTTTCCAGAGCATCATAATCTGCCCGCGCCTGTTCCAGTGAAGCTTTTGTCTCAGACAGATCATTCGTACTGATTTCTATCTTCTGCCTGTATTCCGATGACAAAGACTTTAATCGGGTATATTCGTCCAGATATAACAGAATATCGTAACTTTTAAGCATCTCACGGAGCTTTAAAAAGGCTTTGGCTTTTTCAGACTGTTTCTCAAGCGGACCGACCTGCTTCTCAAGTTCCAGAAGGATATCGTTGACACGGCAAAGATTCTGTCTTTCAATCTCCAGATTTTTCTCCGCCAGTGCCTTTCTTTTTTTGTATTTAACAATACCCGCCGCTTCATCAAAAAGCTCTCTTCGCTCCTCCGGTTTACCGCTTAAGATCTTGTCGATCTGTCCCTGACCGATAATGGAATAACCTTCTTTTCCGATACCTGTATCAAAAAACAGTTCCTGCACATCACGAAGACGACTCGTGTGACCATTGATCAGATATTCGCTCTCACCGGAACGATAGACTCTTCGCGCCACTGTCAATTCATCATAATCCATAGGAAGCTTATGGTCTGAATTATCAATCGTGAGTGCCACATATGCGAGACCTAAAGGTTTTCGGTTTTCGGTACCAGAAAAAATAACGTCTTCCATCTTGCTTCCGCGAAGCTGTCTGGCACTTTGCTCGCCCAATACCCATCGCACCGCATCCGCCACATTACTCTTTCCGCTGCCGTTAGGTCCCACAATACCTGTGATGCCCTTATTAAACTTTAAAACAGTCTTGTTCGCAAAAGATTTAAATCCCTGCAATTCAATACTTTTTAAATACATATGTCTTCATCCTTGCCTTTAAAAATGCCTTTTGAACGCAATGCCAGCAAAGACTCATACGCTGCATTCTGTCCTGCCGCCTGTTTTGTACGTCCGCTTCCCTTTCCGAGGATCCGATCCCCCAGCCGGATCTGCATGATAAAGGTGCGATTATGCTCCGGACCGCTCACACCGACCAGTTCATATACCGGTGTCTCCTTTGACCAGCTCTGAATATTTTCCTGCAGGATCGTTTTGCAGTCATGGAAAAGGCGAGAATTTTCCATATCATTCAGTACAAAACACATAATAAAATTCCTTGCCGGATCCAGACCGCCATCCAGATAAATACTGCCGATGACCGCTTCCAGCGCATCCGACAAAATCGAATCCCGTTCCCGGCCTCCGGTCATATCCTCACCTTTGCCAAGATAGAGAAAATCTCCCAATCCCATCTTCCGCGCACAGTAAGCAAGTGCAGGTTCACATACAAGACTTGCCCGCGTCTTACTCAGTGTTCCCTCCAGCTTTTCCGGATAGGTGTGAAACAGTACATCACTCGACACCAGTTCAAGAACCGCATCCCCGAGAAATTCCAGACGTTCATTATTTTCAAATTTCTTCATTTTATGCTCGTTCGCGTAGGAACTGTGCGTCAGAGCTCTGACAAGAAGTGTTTCATCTTTATATCTATAATTTATCTTACTCTGAAAACTTTTTATATTTTTAGACTTCATCCTGTCCTTCTTTCTCTCTTTTACCATTGAAAAAAGGGTCATTCTGCGTCGAAGACCCCTTTTTACATATTAAGAATTCATTTAAAACTGTTTAATAGCTTCCAGTGCATCTCCGACAGTTTTGATATTTTCCGCTGCATCGTCCATAATCTTAATATCAAGTTCATCTTCAATGGCCATGACAATTTCTGCAACATCTAAAGAATCACATCCCAGATCTTCAACAAAATATGAATCTGCCGAGATATCATCACTGTCAATCCCCATGATGTCTCCAATAATCTCTTTTAATCTTTCTAATTCCATAACTTAACATCCTTTCAAATGAATTATTGATCTGACTGATTTAATGCTTCCTCTATCCGTACATTGATATTCTGTTTCTTAAATGATATGCATTGAAGAATTGAATTTTGGATTTCATAAGCATTAGAACTGCCGTGGGATTTCACAACGAGTCCCTTAAGTCCGAGTAATGGGGCACCACCATACTCTGTTGCATCAAATTCCTTCATCATTGTTTTCACAGCAGGCTTTACGAGCAGGCCGCCTACCTTCCCGCGAAAAGATGCGTTTAATGATGCTTTAAGTTTATGAACAAGCGTCATAGCAACGCCTTCATACAATTTTAAAATAACATTACCTACAAATGCCTCACAAACGATGACATCTGCTTCTCCGGCCGGTATATTCCTGGCCTCTATGCTTCCGATAAAATTGATGGACGAACACTCCCGAAGCAGTGGATAAGCTTCTTTTACAAGCTGATTCCCCTTCTCCTCTTCCGTTCCGATATTAACGATAGCCACTTTTGGATTCTCGATACCCATGATATGCCGCATATACAATGTACCGATCTTTGCGAACTGAAGTAAATGGGCTGCCCTGGCATCCACATTCGCCCCACAGTCGATCAACATCGAAAATCCCTTTTCAGTAGGAATAAGCGGTGCAAGAGGAGGACGATGAACACCTTTTATTCTTCCTACAATAAGCTGTCCGCCCGCAAGAACCGCACCTGTGGATCCGGCAGATACCATCGCATCCGCCTCACCCTGCTTGACCAGACGCTGACAGCGAACAAGGGACGAATCCTTCTTATTACGAATAGCCTGGACCGGCGGTTCATTATTATCAATGACTTCTGTCGCACCAACAACTTCAATACGTTCCTGATCGTAAGTGTATTTCGCCAATTCCTTCCGGATCTTTTCTTCATCACCGACCATCAGTACCTTGATCTCCTTGCTGGCATTGACAGCATCCACGCCGCCCTTAACTGTTTCCACAGGTGCATAATCGCCGCCCATGGCATCCAGTGCTACAGTTACTAATTCTTCCATATGTTAGCCTCCAATTAGGTTTCCTGTAATCAACTATAAATATACTAGATAATAATCATTAAATCAACCCTTTTTATTTTATAAAAAGAAAAAACAAGGCAGAAAAAATTCTGCCTTGTCTGAATTCATTCATTAACTTACTGAACTTCAACGATTGATTTTTTATCGTAGTATCCACAAGCTTTGCATACTCTATGCGGCATCATAAGTTCGCCACAATGACTGCATTTTACTAAAGCTGGAGCACTCATCTTCCAGTTAGCTCTACGGCTGTCTCTTCTAGCTTTGGATGATTTATTCTTTGGACAAATGGACATGGATTACACCTCCTTAAAATTCTTAAAAATATCCTGAATGGCAGCCATGCGAGGGTCTAATGAAGCCCTGTCACAACCACACTCTCCATCGTTTAAATCCTTTCCGCACTTAAAACATATACCTTTACAATTATCCTTGCATAATGTCTTCATTGGAAAACGGATTAGAATTTCATGATTGACCAGAGCGTCCGTATTAATACTGCTGTCTTCCACATAGCTGTCATCTGACATATCTTCCTGACGTTCAGCGGACAGATCCACATCTTCATCAACATCAATATGAAAAGGAACAGCAACTTCCTTCAGACATCGATCACATGGCACAGCCAGTGTACATTCCCAATGTCCTTCCAGATGAACTTTGCGGTTACCAATATTCGATACAGTCAAGATCAGTTCACTCTTCTCACGGAACGGAAAGCAATCTCCATTCAACTCATAAACTTGCATATCTACTGGAACTTTAAAAGTTTCCGTTTTTAATGGTGTAGAAATAAACTCTGAAATATTAATAAACATAGACGTCTCCTAACTCCATACCTCACTAATTATACATAGGCAATAATCGTTTGTCAATAACTATTTTCATCTATTGTAAAGTATTTTTACTTTACATTGCAAAGAGACACAGGTCATCGAATCCCTGTGTCTCTGAAAATACAATATGTAGTTCAACGGATTATTTTGCCATCTGAGCCTGAACAGCTGTGATTGCAACTACACCAACGATATCATCAGCGGAGCAGCCACGGGAAAGGTCATTAACAGGACCGGCAAGACCCTGTGTGATTGGTCCGTAAGCTTCTGCTTTTGCAAGTCTCTGAACAAGTTTGTAACCGATATTACCTGCATCAAGGTCAGGGAAGATAAGTACGTTAGCATGTCCGGCAATTTCATTACCCGGAGCTTTCTGCTGTCCAACTTCTGGAACGATAGCAGCGTCAAGCTGTAATTCACCATCAACTAAAAGATCTGGATAGAATTCATGAGCAAATTCAACACCTCTTCTAACCTTATCTACATCCGGATGGCTTGCACTACCCATTGTGGAGTGGGAAAGCATAGCTGTGATTGGTTTCTTTCCAACAAGTGTTTCAAATGTCTTTGCAGAATCATGAGCGATATGAGCAAGTTCTTCAGATGTTGGGTTCTGGTTCAGACCGGCATCAGAGAAGATGAACACACCGTCAGCACCGAATTCGCAGTTAGGTACATCAAGTACGAAGAATGCGGAAACAAGTTTGCTGTCTGGAGCTGTCTTTAAGATCTGAAGAGAAGGACGAAGTAAGTTAGCTGTAGGTGTTGTACATCCACCAACCATACCGTCAGCAAGACCCATCTTAACCATCATACATCCAAAGAATAAGAAGTTGGATGTAAGAATACGTCTTGCATCGTTTAATGTCATACCTTTTCTCTTACGTAATTCATAGAACTGTACGATAAAATCATCAAGTTTTCCATATGTTTCCGGGTTAACGATCTCAACGCCTGTAAGATCATAGCCAGCAGCAGATTTTGCAATATCTTCCGGATCACCGATCAAAATAACTTTTGCCAGTTTTTCTTTTTCAATTTTGCTTGCTGCTTCGATAACACGCATATCATAAGACTCAGGAAGAACGATTGTCTTCATGTCTTCTTTTGCACGTGCTTTAATTCCATCAATAAATCCCATGATGATTATCCCCTTTCATATATATCAATATTTATTTTTGATCATTTTTATTATATACCACTTAATTATTCAAAACAAGTAATTTTCTCCGTTATTATGGCAAAATAATGTATTTTTTTTTGAGCATTTTACTACACTATTCTATCAGGTCCAAAAATTTTTTGGCCACTTTACACGACTCTATGGTATGATAATACCAAAGTCAAACGTTTTTTTAACGAATTTCAGGAGGTCTTTATGAAAATCGGTGCAGTTATTGCAGAATATAATCCATTTCACAACGGTCATCAGTATCAGCTTGAAACTTTCCGACGCCAGTCCGGTCTTGATTATATCATCGTATGTATGAGCGGCAATTTTACACAGCGGGGAGAACCCGCATGGATGCCGAAGCACCTGCGCGCCCGAATGGCTCTCCTTGGCGGTGCGGATCTTGTCATTGAACTCCCTGTGTATTTTGCCACCGGAAGCGCTTCGATCTTCGCCGAAGGCGGCATCGCCCATCTGGACGCTCTGGGATGTGTGGAGGAATTATGTTTCGGATGCGAGACAGACCGGCCTCTTGAAGAACATATGAAACTTCTTCACAGTGCCGCGGATCTTTTCGTCAGTGAACCGGATGAATTTAAACAGCTTCTCTCTCTTGGATTAAAACAGGGACTTTCCTTTCCGGCCGCCCGTTCCCGTGCACTGGAAAATCTTCTCGATACCTGTAACATTTTAAACCAGCCAAACAATATTCTTGCATTGGAATACATGACGGTACTGAAAAAAACAGGTTCCGGCATCCGCCCTTTTGCCATAAAACGCCTTGGGCAGGGCTATCACAGCACAGAGGATAGCGATACCTTCGCCTCTGCCACGGCTCTCAGGCAAAAGATGACCCTCTCCGGTCTCTCCGGAGATATTCCCGGTATTTCTTCTGAAAGCCTTCATATTATACAGGAAAATTACGGCACGTGTCTTCCTGCCCAGCTTTCTGATTTTTCCTCCATATTTGCTGCCCTTTTCATGAAAAACCAGGAACACCTGACAGATTACACAGATATAAATGAGGACATCGCCAATCTCATGAAAAAATCCTTTGACCGTTATACAAATCTTCCCGACTTTCTTCTCAGTGTCAAAAACAAGGCTTTTACCTACAGCAGACTTTGCCGCTGTGCCGCTCATCTGATGACCGATCAGCAGCGTCTGCTCCTTGATCGTTCAAGAAAGGATGGATGTGCCTTTTATGCCCGGATACTTGGATTTCGAAAAGAAGCTGCACCCCTTTTGAACCAGATCAAACAGTCGTCAAAAATCCCTATGATCGGCAAAATGTCTTCCTGCTTTGATCTTTTAGAGGGCATCGGCCTCGAAATGATGCGGGCGGACCTTCTGGCTTCAGATATTTACCGGACGGCTCTTCAGATCAAATTCGGTCATCCTCTGAAAAATGATTTCCGTCAGCCCATCGTTATAATTTAAAACGCATCGGCATAAACTATTTAAAAAAGGCAAAACCATGTTTTTTTATCTGCCTGTATTTATTTTGTTTCTTATGTTCCCCGCAATCACAGCAAAAGGGATGGAGGATGGTCTGGATCTTCTCATACACCAGATCATTCCCTCTCTCTATCCCTTCATTTTTCTTACGACCTTCATGAAATACCATGCCTCCCGTATGACTCACAGCAATTTTTTCTTATTTTTTCTCGGATGTTTGTCCGGATACCCGCTCGGAGCAAAAGTGATTGCAGATCATCATGATGCCGTCGGTCCCCTTCCGCCCCAGTCGCTTCTTCTTATATGTAATAATCCAAGTCCTGCCTATATGATCAGTTTTGTCGGTCTTCACTGTCTGGGCGATCCGTCACTTGGCCTCAAAATGTACCTGTCGCTTTTATTCGGAAACGGAGTCGTCGCTTTTTTACTTCTTCCTATATTAAAAGAGCCTTTTGCCGTCAAAAAAAGTCCTCCGCTTCACACATGCAGTCTGCCTTTTCCGCCCTTCGAAAAACTCATGGCAGAAGTGTTTTCCGTCCTGCTCAATTTATCCGGATATACCCTTTTATTCTCTGTTCTATCTGCCTTTATCAAAGCACTCCCCTTTCTTCCAACCTTTTTTGCCGGTATACTGGCCGGTTTTCTTGAAATGACAACAGGTGTCGAAAACATTGCCGCTTCGCCTGTTTCCCTTCAAACAAAAGTCATTCTCATTACCGGAATCATCTCTTTTGGAGGCCTCTCCGTTATCGGACAGACACAAAATATGATTCAAAACACGCCTCTGTCCATAAAAAAATACATGGCAGATAAGATCGCAGCTTCTGCTGTGTCCATGACCGCCATGTACTGTCTGTTTCTATTCAATTTACATTAATCGATGTCATCATAATCGAAATCATCGTCATCTTCGATTGCATCATCATCGTCTTCATAACTTTCGGTATCATCATCTTCGTCAACGCCAAAGTCAAAATCATCATCATCGATCTTATTGCCGGAGAAAATCGGCGGATTCTCAGACACAACCGGCTCATTAAGCTGGCTGGCAAGAGCTTCCTGATTCTCTTTAAGGATATCCATACTGGAAGAAAGACCGGAGATAAGGCCTTCTGTATGTTCGCGGGACACAGCCAGCGCGTCACTCACAATATTCTCAAGATTATCTACCAGTTCCTTTGTATACTGGAGTGCATTCAGACGAATCTCTTCCGCATTGGCATTCGCTTCATTGATCGTTGCTTCTGCCTGTGCATTCGCCGCATTGAGCACTTCCTCTGCACGCTCATAGGCTTTGAGCATGATCTGATGTTCTTCAACAAGCTGATTCGTATATGCTGTTGTCTCCTCTAACATGCGTTCAGCCTGTGCCTGTGCGTCATTAATAATCTTATCTTTATTTGCAATGATCTTCTGATATCTCTTAATCTCATCCGGAGTTTTTAATCTCAGCTCTGTAAGAAGCTCTAATAACTCGTCTTTAGGAACGATGATCTTCGACTGAGAAAAAGGCTGTGTCTTACAGCTCTCAACAAACTCTTCAATTTCATCAATTAACTGTTCGATTCTACTCATTCTGATTCTCCTTTATGGTATATTTTGACCTGACTTTTTCAATAATACATGGTGGAGCAAACCGTTCCAGAGCTCCGCCATATCTGGCAATCTCTTTTAAAATTGTAGAACTCAGATAGGAATATTCCTCACTTGTCACAAGGAACATCGTATCCACTTTAGGATTCACAATTCGATTCGTCTGTGCCATCTGGAGTTCGTATTCGAAATCCGTAATTGCACGAAGTCCACGTACGATAATATGAGCATCCATTGCATCAGCGAAGTCAATGGTAAGCCCCTCAAAAGAAGTCACTGTCACATTCGGTATGTCTTTCGTGACTTCTTTTAACATTCTAACACGTTCTTCTACAGAAAACAATGGACTTTTTGCACTGTTTTTAAGTACTGCCACGATTAATTCATCTACCATATTGGATGCTCTTCCAATGACATCCAGATGTCCGTAAGTTACCGGATCAAAGCTTCCGGTATAAATTGCTCTTTTCATTTTTGTATCCTCGGTTATATTATTTTATTCTAAGGAAAATGTGTTTATTGGTCTTGTAGATTTTCTCCCTGAGCACTGTATACCCATAGCTCTCTGCATAGGAAAAATCTGTCGATAAGCTTGCTTCCACAACGATCAGTGTTTCTTTATGTATAACAGACGAAGACAAAAGCCGCTCAAGCACCTTCTTTTCATGGAAACAGTCATACGGCGGATCCATGAATACAATATCAAAACATTTCCCTTCACTTTCCAGCTGCTGTATCGCCGCATAAACGTCCTTCTGCATGATAACAGCATCTTCTGAAAGTTTTGTACACTTCAGATTGTCACGTATACATTCAACAGCCGCCGAATTATTCTCAACAAAAACAGCCATCTCACATCCTCTGCTTAATGCTTCGATGCCGATGGCTCCGCTTCCGCTGAACAAATCCAAAAAACGCGCACTGTACAATTCTGGTTGAAGTATATTGAAAAGCGTCTCTTTTATCCGATCTGTTGTTGGTCTGGTTCCCATACCCGGAGCCGTTTTTAATTGTATTCGCCGGGCCTTGCCAGCAATAACACGCATAAATATCCACCCTTCTTACTTAACTGTTTTTTATTTTAGTATGTTTCTACAATTTGTCAAGAGAATCCCTTCGTTTTTTGTAATTTTTTAAATTTTTTCTTCCATAAGCAGGGGAAAGCGACCCTCTCAGGGGCCGCTTCTCTGTGTCTTCTTTTAAGAAAAACATCCCTCTTACTGGCGATCTGCCATTTCTTCTTCCTGTCTCCGGATCATCTGGCGAACCATCTCGCCGCCGACAGAACCGTTCTCACGGGAAGTAAGATCACCGTTATAGCCTTTTTTCAAAGGAACACCAAGTTCATTGGCGACCTCAAACTTAAATCGGTCAAGTGCATCCATTGCCTGTGGTACTTCAGGAGTATTTGAACTTCTTCTGCTCATAGCCAATTCCTCCGTTTCAAATTTCAGTCCTTTTGTTCCCTTTTGTAGCTACACTCCTATTATGTGCTTACATCCGGAAAATACACTGGAATTTTTTACAGAATAACATCTTTTGATGCCATTTTCATATAACGGTTCATGCGGCGCATAAGATTTTCCGGAATATTTTTTTCATATTTTTTTGCACAGTCTCCGGCCAGTTTAAGAAGATCACTGTCTTCATAAAGATCTCCGATCTGAAAGTCCATCAGACCGCTCTGACGAAAACCAAACATATCGCCGGGACCTCGAAGTTTTAAATCCTCACCGGCAATAAAAAAGCCATCATTGGATTTTACAAGAATTTCCAATCGTTCTTTTGCCGTACTGTTCTTTCCCGACTGGACAAAAATACAATAAGACTGGGCATCGCCGCGTCCTACGCGTCCTCTGAGCTGATGAAGCTGGGCCAGGCCGAACCTTTCCGCATTTTCCACCATCATGACCGTCGCATTCGGCACATTAATGCCGACTTCAATGACCGTTGTGGAGACAAGCACCTGAATGTCCCGGCGGTGAAAGCGCTCCATCACCTCTTCTTTTTCATTTGCAGACATCTTCCCGTGAAGATAATCAACAGAGATTGACGAAGGCAGAACTTTTTTAATTTTTTCTGTATAATCCAGTACGTTCTCCAGATCCATAAATTCGCTCTCTTCCACCATCGGACAGATCACATAGACCTGATGCCCCATCATGACCTGCTTTTCGATAAAGCGATAGGCGGCCGGCCTGTAATCCGGATCCACAACGCAGTTTTTTATCGGCTTTCTTTTTGCAGGAAGCTCATCAATAACGGAAATATCCAGATCTCCATACAATATGATGGCCAAAGTCCTTGGAATGGGCGTCGCACTCATTACGAGCACATGTGGGCAGTCTCCTTTATCCAGAAGCCATTCTCGCTGATGTACCCCGAACCGGTGCTGTTCATCGGTAATGACCATACCGAGACGGGCAAAATGTACTTTCTCCTGAATCACCGCATGGGTTCCGATCAAAATATCAATCTCATGGTTTTCGATCGCTTCATACATCTGCTTTTTCTCACGCTGTTTCATAGATCCGGTTAAAAGTCCGCAGCGTATACGAATGCCGCTGACTTCATAAAACTTTTCAAAATCTTTCACAAAATTATCGTAATGCTGCCTTGCCAGAACCTCCGTCGGTGCCATAAGACACCCCTGATCTCCGGCTTCAGCCGCCATAATAAGTGCCAGCTGGGCAATAACGGTTTTTCCCGATCCCACATCCCCCTGAAGCAGCCGGTTCATCACATGTTCTCCGGAAAAATCCTTTTTAATCTCCTCCCATGCACGAAGCTGAGCACCTGTCAAGGCATATCCGAGATGCTCTTTAAAAATATCCACCCATTTTGAAGACCTGGCCGGATGGGTATTAAAAGACCGCTCTCTTGTCATTTTCATCTGACGTATACCGAGAGCAAATAAAAAGAATTCGTCAAAGCCAAGTCGTCTTCGGGCTGTTTTCAAACTTTGCTGGTCTTTCGGATAATGAATATGGTGCAGTGCATAATTATATTCCGCAAGATGGAGTTCCTCCCGAAGTTCCTCCGGAAGATAATCTTCAAAAAGCACTTCCGAATCAAGAACCTGACGAATCAGTTTTGCCAGAAGTTTCTGGGTAACGCCTTCTGTCAGAGAATACACCGGCTGTATGCCATTTTGAAGTTTTTTATAACTTTCCGGCTCGAAAATTTCCGGCTGTTCCATGATCCACTGACCTTTTTTCTCTTTGACCGTTCCGTAAAATATATAGGTTCTCCCGATTCCGATCTGTTTGCGCAGGTAAGGCATACGATACCATAAAAGCTGAAGTTTACGATCACCTTCCGCGAGAAGCCCGGCTGTTTTTTCTACCCGTCCTCCCGGAATACGGGCCAGTCCCCGGTGAAGCCATCCGATGACCGCCTGTCGTTTTCCGGGAACAACCGCCTCCAGCTCTACAGGCGGCTGATAGGTCTGATAGGTTCTCGGATAATATTCGAGAAGATCTTCAACCGTATAAATTCCAAGTTTATTCAGATTTTTTTCGACCTTATCGCCGACGCCTTTCAGACATCGGACAGAATCTGTCATCTGCATAATCTACCCCC
>JAEDDO010000016.1 GCA_016298055.1 Frisingicoccus sp. | reverse complement strand
TTCTACTTCATTGTCAGAGCTATGTCTATTTCATTTTAGGATCGGAATCATATCCCGAAGGAATTTGCGAAACTAATTATACGTTATCAGAACAAATCCACAGGTTTCCGAAAGGATAGTTCTCTCCTCTCAATCATAAAATATCCGGTAATCAGAACAAAGCAATTTACCAAAGGTACTGCTAGACTCTGCAATACCTTTGAAACAATCCACAAAAGCTCTGGAAAAACAGCAAATGCTGACACGCCACCCATATCCTCATTGAAATAGTGAAGTGTAATAATTCCCAGCATTGAAATAATTCTCAATAATTCAATATTTGATGCTCTTTCATTCGGTTTTGCCATTAGTCAACCCTGATACTTTCAATCTCGTGAAAAAATATCTCTTGTATAAACCTTTTCTTTGACATCCTGCAGCGCATCATCATAGCGATTAGCTACAATTACATCTGAACAACGTTTAAATTCTTCAAAGTCCTTTATCACCTGACTGCCAAAGAAACGTTCCTCCTGCAACGTCGGCTCATAGATAATAACCTCTACACCCTTTGCCTTCAAACGCTTCATCACGCCTTGAATACTACTCTGCCGGAAATTATCAGAGTTGGATTTCATTGTCAGACGATAAATGCCAATCACAACCTGCCTGCCCGGTGTCCCATCACGACCTGCGCTGCCAGAATAATATCCAGCTTTTTCCAAAATACGTTCAGCAATAAAATCCTTTCTGGTACTATTAGAATCAACAATAGCCTTAATCAAATTTTCCGGCACATCCTTATAATTGGCAAGAAGTTGCTTGGTATCTTTTGGCAAGCAGTACCCCCCATAACCAAAGGAAGGATTATTATAATGCGTGCCAATTCTGGGGTCAAGACCTACACCTTCAATAATCTGTCTGGTATTTAAACCACGACTCTCTGCATAGGTGTCCAGTTCATTAAAGTAGCTGACACGCAGAGCCAAATAGGTATTGGCAAAGAGCTTCACTGCCTCAGCTTCCGTAGAATGCATGATAAGGGTCGGAATATTTTCTTTCAACGCACAATTTTGCAATAACTGCGTAAAAAGTTCAGCCGCTTTTTTCATCTCATCATCATGTTCGGGTATTCCTACAATGATTCTGCTAGGGTAAAGATTATCATACAGTGCTTTCCCCTCGCGCAAAAACTCTGGACTGAAAATGATTTTGTTTGTGTCGTATCGGATTCGAATCTGCTCTGTATAGCCAACCGGAACTGTTGACTTGACCACGATAACGGCATCACGATTAAATGAGCGGACAATTTCGATTACCGACTCAACTGAGGACGTGTCAAAAAAATTCTTAACCGGGTCGTAATTCGTTGGTGTAGCAATAATAACAAAGTCAGCATCTTTATAGGCTTCCTGCGCGCCTGTGGTTGCCACAAGATTTAGCTTTTTGTCTGCCAAATATTCTTCTATCTCTTTGTCTGCAATCGGCGATTTGCGCTGATTAATCATATCTACCTTCGCCTGCACCACATCGACTGCTTTCACTTCATATTTCTGAGATAAAAGCACTGCATTGGACAGACCAACGTATCCTGTTCCGGCAATTGCAATTTTCATCATTTTAAACTCCTGTATTTAGGTATATTCTAAAATACATCATTCTTGATCAAAAAGATCATAATATGTCTGCAAAATCCCATCGTCCAGTTGCATTTTACGATGCAGATTAGCGCTTAGTTGCTGACGTTTCTCCCCATCTGAAGCAAGTTCAAAAACTGCTTGGAAAATGTCCTCAGCATCCACGTTTGTCATGATGCAATCACTCCCAGGAGTAAACTGTTCCCGCATACCACAGACATCGGTGACAACAATCGGCTTCTCCAGAACCTGGGCTTCAATCGTAGTTGTGCAAAATGCTTCATAATAGGATGGCTGGACATATATATCACATAATGCCATATATGGATACGGATTATTCTGGTTTCCCATTAGGATGATTTGATTTTCCAACCCTCGTTCTTTTGCGCCATTGCGCAGGAACTCATCCAGATCACCACTGCCAACCCAGTACCACTGGAATGCAACACTACTGTCCCGCAGCTTTTCAGCTACATCCAGCAAAATATCCGGTCCCTTCTGGTGAGACAGACGGCCAACCGTTGTGATCTTCAATACTGCATCTTCATGTTCCGTTTTCACAGGAATCTTTGCTTTTGTCCGGATTTCCTCTTTATCAACTATGTTATAAAGAACTTTGATTTTATTTTCTAGGTCTGGAAACGCATCAATTAAAATGTTCCGGTCATCCTCTGACACAGCAATAATAGCGTCCAACTTCGGATAATATTCCTGATCCAGAGGATAATGTTCATCCTTTACATATCTACCCTCATGATGCCACATATACTTACGATCTGCATCTACACAGTCGATTACATAGTAAGGAACATAACCGGTATGTGCATAAGCGATTGCTATATCATAGTGCTTTTCAGGTGCTTTAAAAAATCTCCACGGCTTGTGTCCCCATTTATTTACTATGCGAAACACTACATACTTTAAGTAAGCAAACAATCCTGTTTTTTTCTCCCGAAAAGCATTTACAGTATCGGTTGTATTCATGACATAATCAAATGGTTCCAGCATTTGGACATCTGCGTGAAGTGCTGAAAGCAGAGCGTATTCTGGGTTCATGGGAAGAACATCAATTTCATATTTTGTTGTATCAATTACGTTCAGCAGATTGATCATACATTTTTCAATTCCGCCAATTCCAAAGCCGTAACAGCAAAAGAGAATTTTTTTCTTCATAATAACGCGTTCCCTAAAACTTACTTTTTCCGTCTAAACATATGACGAATTGGCCCTGTTTTCTCAATAATGGTGTATTTAGTCGTTTTCATCCACTGATTCCAATGCTTTTTATTCAACAGCCCCATCTTTTTTGAACGGCGTACATATTCAGTTGGGATTTCATCCGCATAAGGAACAAACTGGTTTGGCACACAAAGGAAGCGGTCTGTTGTCTCCGGGGCGATGCAGACTTCCATATTTCGCTTCTGAAAATGCACATACATATATTCTTTTTTTACCCATTCGCCGTGTTCTCTGCGCCATTGATACACACGACCATCTTCCCAACTGGCGAAAGTTGCCTGCTTCTCTATCACCCATTTCCGGTCAGCCAAATGGTCATACTCTACTTGCAGTGTAACTCGACGGAAATTTTCTTCATAGGCTTCCACATCAAAAAAGTCATTACAGAACCAGATAGTTTTACCCTCATTAACAAAAATATCATTGATATTAATCTGAAACCACTCCGTGAAAGAAAAATGGTCATTTGAAGACAGAACTTCCTTATACCGCTCTCTGCCATAAATTGTCTTCATAAACAGGGTATTGATCTCTTTGGTATTATGATACAGTGTCAGGTGTCCAAGATGTCCAACCTTATCATACTGAGTTATAATTTCATCTGGCAGGAATTTACGAATATCACCAAACAGCATGTCAATATCACTATATCCCCAATAATCATACCCTGTCAGATAATCGCTGAACAGATACCCCGTCATAACCTTGTAGTCGCATAACTTGTAAGGGCTATCTAGCGCAATTTCAAAGTCAAACTTACTTTGAAACAGTTTTTTCAACTCTTCAAATGTCATCTGAATACGATGAACATTATCCGGGTAAGGATGCTCCTCTGCAATATCTGAAAAAATCAGCCAATCAATGGTGGGATTTTTTTCGCATGATTTTAAAAACAGATCAAAATAGTTTGGGAATTTTCCGTAATACGGAATTACAATACCAATTTTTGTCATATTCTTCTCCTGTGTTTCAGTCTATAAACTGTCTCCAACGCCATCATCACACAGATTGGGCATTGAATATAGGACGCAATTTCCCTTGTACTATGCTTTTCCATCAGATCACAATAGAATATATAATATTGTTTTAATCTGCGTTTCAAACTATAATTCATAAAGCGCATCATTTCAGCTTGCCACAAACCATATCCTCTTGGACTACGAATCAGTGTCTGTGACATAACATCAGTTAATCCGCCTTCCTGGTGTTCAAAGACATAAATAACATCATTAAAACAGCGAATTTTCAGTCCATCATGTGCCATTCGGTTCCAGACGACTGCTTCAGCAATAAATTTTTCGCCTTCAAATTCTGGAAATTTATAGGTTCGATACACATTTGTATAAAACACCCAAGCACGATCTGCTCCGATATACTCTTTTCCATTATCTTGATAACGCTGGAACAAAGAAGCATCATAATATTCTCCCGGAAGCCTTGGATTGCTCAATTCAACGGAATTATAACCCATGCTTCCAGCCAATCCGCAGAACCCCCCATCCTGAGGTATTGTCCGCTCCCATATATCTATTTTTTCGAGAGCATCACTTGTCAATGCGTCATCTGAATCCACTGTGAAAAATAATTCACCTACAGCCAAATCCATTGCATAATTAAGTTCTTTCATTTTTCCCTTATTTTCCGCATACACATAACGGATTTTAAAAGGATTGTCCTCTTTCATCCATTTCAGAAAAAGCTGATCCGTATGGTCAGAAGAACCATCATCAATCACTAGCCATTCAAAATCATGAAAGGTCTGCGCTTGCAAAGAGCGGTATAATTTTTCAATAATATGTGCCCGATTATACGTCGGGGTAAATACTGTAATCCTCATTTACTTCATTTCCCTTGCAGGTCATATTTATGGTTAATTCCTGTTTTCTTTTCATAAATTCCTCGCACCAAACGATACAGCCCCGGCATATATGCTACCCCCAAAACCATGCCTTTCAGTTTTCTACTAATGTTTTTTTCTCTTAATACGCTTCCGGCTTCAGATTTGAGCCGCTGTCTGAATTCCTGCCGCAGCTTTGACCAGTTCTGCTGAGTTGCATTTTGAATGATTATACGGATATATTTTTCATAGGCAGCACCATACAATGCATCATTTCCTTTACACCGTTCCAATATCGTTGAAGCTACATAAAAACGGTCACGATACTTCTTTTCAGACATCACTGAAGTGGTTGCAGAACCTTCTCGCAACATATAATGATATTTGGGCACATCCGCAAAGTAAGAATTTTTTGCCAGCATAAACAGCTCAAAATTACAGAGTAAATCTTCCGTTTCCTGCACGCCCACAGGCAAACGAACTGTCTGAAAAAGTTCTGCCCGATACAGCTTGTTCCACAGTCCAGGCTCAATCATCGTACCGGTAAGCAGTTCATACACGCCCTCGTCGTTATTCATCAGGCGTTCTATACCTGTATTATAATAATAATCTATGCGATTTGGAAACACCATCTGGTACCCGCAATGGGCTATATCTACTTTTTTTTTGTCCAGCAGATTTGCTAAGAACGCAAACATATCGGGTTCAACTAAATCGTCTCCATCAGTAAAACCGATATAATCTCCCGTCGCAAGATCTAAGCCATGATTTCTGGCAGCAGATACCCCCTGATTCTGCTGATGAACAGCGATAATCCGACTGTCTTTTATAGCATAGGCATCAAGAATCTCTGCGGTCCGATCTGCGGAACCATCATCTACAACGATGATTTCCAGATTCTGATAGCTCTGAGCTAAAAGGCTATCAAGACACCTTCCCAAGTAATCCTCTATATTGTATGCCGGCACGATAATGCTAATCTTTTTCTTTTCCATACTTTTGCCTTTCCAGAAGCAGTTATCGAAGTTTAGACAGAAATCTGCTTGCGATTCCAAAAGGATTAAAATGCTTTCGCTCAATGTCTATAACTTCATAGTGCTCTATACTGTTATAGGTGTGGAGTCCTGTCCACGCATGATTCTGTGTGACAACAATGTCGTTCGGATGCAGGTGTAGAAGCTCCGGCTCTATACCGTTTTCACATAGCCGCTCTGGAATGAACTCACTAAAAATCATTGCACCACCATAATGTTTAGAGCAATCTTGGGATACTCGAATTTCATGTCCATCCACAAGAAAGAAATTCCCACCAGATCTGGAGTATTCTGTATGGCGCTCCTTAATTTCGACCTGAGAAATCAAGTCACACTGATCGTTAAACTTGAGCAGGTAATCAATATGATTCTCCTCCTCTGAAACATCTGTTGTTACAGCAGACAGAACACCATCCCACCTGAAAAAGGTCGTATCAACCCAGTCAACATTCTGTGCAATGATTTTTTCCAGCTTCCATTCATCAGGAAACGTGATAGCATGATACAGCCTGAGACTATGCCCTCCGCTACTTTCCGGAATCATATAAATTTCATTGCCCATTTTGAATAGGTTGGGATAGGACATATGAAATGACTCACGAATTATGACCTTCCAACTTGTCCACTTTCCGTCACGAAGAGAAGTGTAACCAAGTCCGCCCTTTCGTTCAATATAATCAAACAGCTCTGCAAAAATATACACTGTGCCATTGTGTTCAAAAAGAAATGGATCTGCTGCCCATGTACGCCATGTGTTAGGGATGATCTGAAAAGGCGTTGTTCTATCCTTTAGAATGCTTCCTGTTCCAAGATTCCGGACGGCCACATTCCAGCCACCCTCTAAGATATGCGAAAAATAATTTCTCATATAGTTACTTCCTTGCCAGTCCGCGTAATTTATAGTAAATCGGCGCTAGAAACTCCTTTATCCGAATTTGAATCATCTTGATTTTCGATGTTTCTTTAATTGAACTTCCTGTGCATTCATTGACAATACGCACCATATCTTCCGCAAGTTTATAATAAACAGGCTTCACATAATGATTAAAATGGTCATAAAAACAGCTTTGGCCTGTTAAATATCTGTTAACGTCCATAAGCTGAATGCCATCTGTTGATGCTGCCCATTCTCTGATTGCATCATTTATGCGCTTATGAACAATATGTCTATCTTTATAGGCTTCAAATGCATTCTTTTCGTAATAAAGTTCTCCACCAAGCATAACTACCAAAATGCAGTCATCCTTTAAGCGTCCTTTAATAAATTTGAGGTTTTCAACAATGCGCTCTGGAGAATTTCTTCCAATATACTCATACTGCTGTGAAAACTGTTCCAAGATTTCTCTTGTGAAGTGAAAACCACAGCAATTGTATTTTCCCGCAATAAAAGCATCCCAATTATTTGGATCTGTCAATGGATAGAGATATTCCATAAATGCAAAACGCTCACCAGTTTGTTTGCGCTGATATACACCTAAATTCGCATCTGTCAAAATACTGATAAATACAACCTTATATGGATTTTTGAAAATTTTATCACTGTACATTCCAATATCAACAAAAGGAAGTTCATCTGTTATACATTTCTTCTGTACTTCAGAAAGTCGATATGCTTCCACAATATTTGTCGTATGACCAGCAGATTCAACAACCAATCCAGTATCCGTTGTGTATGTAAATTCTGTATCAAAAAGTTCTGTCTGTGCAATATAAGGGTAAATCTGAAACAGATCGCAAGGTCCTTTTACCAGAACCATATGTTCGTGCAGACTTCTGATCTTCATTTTTTCAGCGTGTACTGCTTCAACATTCTGGTTAATCCATTTGGGCGGCTGCTCAGACGACAAATCACTGATGACTTCCCCTATAATGTTCAATTTGGGACGATTTAGATAATGATAAGTATATTGTTCTATTCCCATTCCAAGCGTTCTGCACGAAAACACAAAATGGGCTAATGCACCATCCTTTAGAGCGTAAAAACCAACAATACCATAATCTCCAAACCGATCAGTAACCGAAACATACCCGGTCTCCACCATAGGATCATTTAATAAGCCCTCAAGTTCCTGCATGGAGCTTCTGACCTTTGTAAAGTTCAACTGATTGGATCTAAGAATCAAATCATGGATTCTTTCAATCTGCTCCTGACAATTATGCTCGATTTTTACACAGATATTGCTCTTCATCAAAAAAGCTTCATTTGAACTATATTGAGCTTTTTCCTGTCTTTTCTCCTCTAAAATTCTATATTGAGCAAGCCGCTTATGTTCTAAATCCAGCTTCGAAACCAACATTGTATCCTCGAGCAAATGAGGAATTATTTCCGGGCCTTCTGTCATAATATCTGGACAGAAATATCGCACTTCTTCACGATTTGATGGATTATCGTCCAAAAACAGAACATTAGCAGAGCGCAACTGCATATCTTTTATTAACTGCTTGACTCTATTCCCCTTTGCTTCCCAATTGACAGAGGAAAAAACAAAATAATCCAATAACTTTTCTTCTTTCAATCGCTCTTTTATCGGTTCCCAATCATTTTTACTACAAATAGAATTAACTACACCAATGTCAGTTAGTCTCTCTATCAGTTTTCTGCATATATCAGGGATTATTATCTCTCCCTCTGAAAAGGTTCCTACCCAAAAAGTATCATCTAAATCCCAAATGACTAACTTGATTTTGTCAAATTGATACATACTTACTCCTTATATCATGGCAAAGAAAACAATAACTCTTCCACCGCACAAACTGTATTTTCTGTACAAAATATTTTTCCACGTTCTACAGCTTTTTCACGGTAGCATTTCAGTTTTTCAGGAGACTGTATAAGTGTTCTTAGGCCTTGATACAACGCCACTTCGTCGTTTTCCGTAATAACACCATATTCACAATTCTGACCGAGAAGTTCACGCATACCGGAAACCTGTGTAGTAATCACCGGAACTCCAAGAATCAGCGCTTCTGTAGTTGCCGTCGAGAAGCCCTCAGAAAAAGAACTGCACACAAATAAATCGCAGTGCGTCATATAGCAGTAGGGATTTGCCTGATAGCCAAGCAGTGTAACACTGTCATTTACTTTTGATTCAGCAATCTGAGATACCAGCTTTTCTTTTTCACTACCTTCACCCAAAATATAAGTATGAACCGGATAGCCATCCGCTCTTAATCGTCGATGAATAGAGATCAGACGGTCAAATCCCTTCACTGGAATCAGGCTACCCATAGCACAGAGCTTTATCTCATCTTTTTTGAACAAATTGTCCGGTACAGGCTTTTCCGCAGCCTGCAAAATATAGTCACTCTGGTTTGTGTTGTAAAGCACAACGCCTTTATCATTCAGCAAGAACAGATTCATAAACGCAGTCTGCACATCTGCTGATACAGACACGATTTTATCAAAGGAATCATAACACTGCTGCGCTTCTCGTTCCGAGCGAAATAATCTGGCTGCATCCTTCTTTGAGCAATACGTTCGATGAATCCAGCACAGTTTTTTTGTATTCGGATCATCACATCCGCTGATAATTCTGGCAGTTTGACCCTCCAGATAGGAGATTGCAACGTCATAATGCTCTTTCACAAAGCACCGGTAAAGCTGCTTCGGCGTAAGTAATTTTAACATATGAGCAATGCCTGGAAATGAACGGTTTAGACAACTTTTATATGTAATGCCATCCGCCAAAAACTGCTTGTTCACGCCTTCATCGTAAAGCGTCATAACAGTAATATTAAATTTTGAATGATCCATATGGTTGACCAGATTGACCAGAACCTTTTCAGCTCCGCCGTGGCCAAGATTTGGAATCATAAATAATATACTCTTCATATTTATTTTCTTCCTAATCTTCTCTTATGGAAATAATCATAAATACTGTCCGGAAGGATCAATTTTAGCAGTTCAACAACAGCATTCTTAATAGCATATATATACATCCACATTGGTAGATGAACCATCCGAAATCCAAGGAAAGTCGCATAGATACCATTCAATCTCGCCTGGGGGGTACGCCTGTGAAGTGCATTTCGATCATCCCTCATTTTATATAAGGATTCCTGAATGTTATAACCTCTGTAACCCTTTGCATAGAATTTATACCAAAGATTATAGTCCTCAACACGAAGCAGACGCTTATCTTCTGTATATCCTTGAACATCCAGAAATGCCTCTCTGCGAATCATACAAGGAGCATGACAAAACATCGGTACATGCTTTGGAAAATCATAAACCTGAGGAGTTTCGAGTGTTTTAATGCACCCCCACTCTCCGTTTTCATCAAAAGTTACCATATGTGAACTTACGATAGCATATTCAGGATGCTGGCTTAATACATCAACTTCTTTTTCAAAGCGTTCAGGAATAGATATATCATCTCCGTCCATACGAGCAACATAATCTCCATCCGCCAATCGCAAACACTTATTTAACGTACAGTTTAGACCAAGGTTATGTTCATTCCGAATTACAATGAAATGCTCTGGATATAATTCTTCATAATGCTTAGCCACAATATAAGTATCATCCGATGATCCATCATCGCAGATAATCAACGTCCAATTTGCGTAGGTTTGAGTTAAAATAGAATCTATAGCCTCTGGAAGTGTGTCGGCACAATTATATACACCCATTATAACAGATATTTTTTTTTGATTTTCAAACATCTTATCTTCCTCGAATTACCTGAATTATGGCAAGCATGCTATACACACCAATTGCAGATTTCCTCTTTGCCAACATAAAAAATACTTTCCAATGCATCGGCATTTCTTTTGTGCATAATTGTTTCACTGCCGCATGATAGGTGCTATCTGTCAGTATATTTTGTATTATTCTAATTTTCTTTGTAGCTCCGGCATCTTTGGCCATTATGTTAATTCCCAATTGAACTAAGTTAAGCGCAATTCTATTATTCAAGGCAACTGTAAATGTTGAATCTAACTGTTTCTCCACAATATGTGTTTTTAATATAGAATATAAGTACTGATATTGCTTCCAAAGATTTTTATTATATACAGCAGTAACAGATTCCTGATTGTCTCGTCTATAATGATAAAGATATTCATTCATAAAAAATGCACTTTTCACATAAGAGAAATATTCAAGGTTAAAAAGCCCATCCTCATAAGTTCCTGTCTTCCGAATATCATAAAAATGAATGTGATGTTCTTCAATTAAATCACGTCGGTATAGTTTACCCCATACAGTACACAAAGCATCTGCATTTTCCGGTTTCGAAAGATCATGCCCTGATACTCCAACCATTCTTCGATATAACAAATCATAAACCTGCTCTGAATCGAATAAAACATCCGAATCAAAAATATGCTTCTTTTTTGACCCCTTTTTACTCTCTCTGATATATGACCACATTACTACATCAACTTGTTTCTGTTTTAAAGTTTGTAACGCAACCTCACAAGTTTTGGGCTCAATCCAGTCATCACTATCGACAAATAGAACGTAATCACCTGTTATATTCTTCAACGCAAAATTTCTGGCATAAGATACACCTTCATTTTTCTTTTGAAAACATATGATTCGGCTATCTTTTTTTTGTAATTCCATCACAATAGAGAGAGATTTATCAGAAGAACCATCATCAACGCAGATTATTTCTATATTTTGATAAGTTTGCTTTAAAACACTTTCAAGACATTTGGTAAGAAACTTTTCGCTATTATATACAGGAATAATCACAGATATTTTAGCCAATTCCATATATCAAATCCCCCATGTTAAAACGACCTGATAATAATAGTAAATCAGATATAAAATGATCATCAGTCCATATATTATTTTCGAAGACTTCTTAGTGAATACTTTTTCTATAATCCAAGGTAACAAAATATAGTTATACAGAGAAAAGTAAATCGGAATTCTGCCTATAAACAAACCACTGGAAAAAGCTGACAGAAAATAGGCTGAAAAACACGCTACAGACATATTCACAGACAAATTAATTATCGAATCATTTGCTGCATCTATTCTCCGTCGGAATATTAAAGCCAGAAATGCAGGAATGGAATATACTATTACTCGTAAAATACTTGTTCCTGCCGTAGAAAGATACTGATCCACTTCTCCCTTGTACTGTGTGTTTTCCATTATATCTGTCAATACATCCGTAAACTGATCGATAAACGTAACAGTAAGCAAAACACCTATCAACATCAGAATCGTTTTCCTGTTTAACGCTTTTCCCTGAACAATAAAGATAACTGGCAGCATCAGAAGAGCAGATGCATGAATCGTCGAAAGAAGAAGTATCAGTACAATTACTGGGATATATTTTTTGTGCATGATTAATCCTGCACATGCAAACAGAATTGCAACTGCCAAAAACTGTCGTATTCCATTATACGTCCACTGTATATAATCGGCTGAAGCTATGAATAGAAACATAGACATCATAAAATTACAGGAATATTTTTTATAAACAAAAACAACACATAAAATACAGATTGCCGCAATAATAGTAAAATATATAGTTACTTCATTGCCAATAATAGATTTAAGGAATACCGAAAAATAAGTGAACCCTTTATCCTTAGCTTCATCTGTCAGATAATCACTTACACCCGATAAAGATGATGGCAAGTTTTGAAATGCCGATTTGTATACAGATGTATCTGAAAACCCCATATTCTCTCTGGTACCTGCAAGATAAATCATTGGTAATGCAATCGCCAGCACAGGAATCCATGTATATCTATATTCTGTTACACCATTAATTTTTACAGGTTTAAGCATTCTAGCTGAAGTTGTTAGCAATCCAACAACAAAAACCCACAAAATCAAATACCATTGATACATGATTTTTTCTCCCTGATCACAACACTCTGATAAAGCTTTTCCATTTGATCAAGAACCGCTTTCGTGCTGTATGCCTGAATCTTAGCAAGATTATGTTTCTTCATATTTTCAAGGCCACCTTGATTGTGAATGACTAATTCGATAGTGTCAGCAAATCCCTGAACATCAGAAGGATCTACCAAATATCCCCCCTTAGTCTCATCAATCAAATCAATATTCCCCCGAATTTTTGATGCAATAATAGGTAGACCGCATGCCATTGCTTCCATAATTGCTACTGGTAATCCTTCTTGAAGTGAGGCAAACAAAAACAAATCTGCTGCACTACAAAGTTGATAAATATCTTTTCTGAATCCGAGAAAATGTATTTGTTTTTCTAAGTTTAATGATTTTACTTTTGCTTTTAGTTCGTCTTCCTGTACTCCGTCTCCGCAAATAAACAGATGGAATTTAGGATTATTTAATCTTGCAACAGCTTCAATCAATACGATATGGTTTTTACGTTTGATCAGCTGTGCTACAGAGATCGCAAAAAAATCATTTTCTTTTAACCCTAGCCACTTACGAACAGCTTGTTTCTCTTCATTGGTTACTTCTTTAAATTTCCCCAAATCTAAACCAACTCCATTTATAAGTGCTACACGCTTGGCGTGAAAAGATTTCGCATACATGTAATCTTCTTGATTCATTGTAATTAGCAGATCTGTTCGCCGAGAAAGGATTCGTTCAATTGGATAGTAAACTGCCCAGTTAACAAATGGAGCTCCCTTATAAAAGTGAAATCCATGTGCAGTATATATTACCTTAGTCCCATGCTTTCTGGCCGATCCAGCAGCGAGTCTCGTTATCACTCCCCCCATTGGAGTGTGGCAATGAATGATGTCATAATGTTCACAGTCTATTAACTGTTTTAACTGTTTGTAAGCATCCAAATTTCCTTTTTTCAGCGGAGCACGCTCAAAAGGTAAACAATAAAAATTATCACAATATGGGATTATGCATTCGCTTTTATCTTTATAATCATTATTAGCTGCCACATCTACCTGCCAGCCCTGATCATGAAACCATTTAATAAACGGTTTGTGGAACATATTGATATGTAAGCGCACTACCGTTGCAACAAATAAAACCTTTTTCATACGTTTTCTCCAAACTCAATATGGATATCTGTTGACCGCATCAACTCTGCATAAAGAATGTCCCACTCACTTCATCATCAATAGCTTTTTGTACTATTTCGCACATTTTTCGAACATTCTCTTTGACTGAATTTTTTCCCAAAAGGCTACTCAGTTTTGTATGAACAATCTTCGGTAACCGAAGAATCACAATTCTAAATTCATCAGACTCCCATTCCTGTATTTTTCTCTCACCAGCAAGTTTTGACTTCGCATAGTCAGAGAGTTGCAAATCATGGATTTCATCAGAATTATTTATTTTTCCTAACGAATCTGTGCTTAAATAAAAAAACTGTTTAACACCATACTGTCTTGCAACACCGGCAGTATAATAAGCTAGATCGCAATTTACTTCACGATATGTATTAGGATTACATCTTTCTTTGCCTGGTTCAATTCCAGCCGCCTGAATAACAACATCCACGCCTGTAAAATCAATGATCTCCGGATTAATCCCAAGAAGATCAAATTCTTCAACACTATAATTTGGCTTTGATTTTAACCAAGAGGCAATCTGGCTTCCAAGATAACTTCCATAACCAATTATAACAATTTTTTTGCTCATATAATTCTCCTTATATCCAGACATTTCCTACAAAACGTATCCATACCATCCGTAAACTGTCCAACACAGAGTGATATAACACCACTTATAAAATCACAAAAGAATTTTCTGTTCCATGTCTTCACCTAATTCAAATCATCAAAATTTGTAACAATAAACTGTACATTATCATTGTCAATCAAAACAATGGCCAATGTACGACATACTCTTCTCTGTCACAAATAAGACAATACAAACGTAATAGATATCACTCAATGCTCTCGGATTACGTCCTGTGATTAAGATGGATATATAGCAGTTTGCAATAGCAAACTGCCGAAATTTATATACTAATGTGAATTATCATCACATTTTACCTTTAACTCTGTCAGTTCTTCTATTGATTATAGCACTTAATATCCTCTTTGCCAAACCTTTTCTAGCAATAATGTCAATTTCTTCAATATATTTCTGCAATTTATACTCTTTTTAACAAATTTTATGCAAATACCCGAATGTTTCGACATTATTTCTGAAAAACATTTTACAAAAATAAGATTACCAACTATTGTCCGCTGTCTTCGAGTATTCTCATCATCTGTTCCTTCAGTTCCTCCGGTAATTCAGACAGCTTTTTATTCTCAAGCGCGTTTTTAACATCTTCTGTTACCTCCGGCTCCAGATAAAATCGGTGATAAATGTAGCACTTATGGCTGCAATATTTCCGATTTTTGTTTCCATACGAAGTAAACTGTTTTCCACATTGCTTACAGGTGATTATGTAGGTTGCTTCCGGTGAATGGTGTAACTCTTCGGGATGCTCCCGCCACCATGCCCTCCGGCATGGATCACAGCAAAAGTATCGTCTTCGTCCTGTCTTGTTCTGTATCAAAGTTTTTCCGCACTGGCGGCAGACCATTTCCCTTGACATCTGTTTCATTTCCATACACATCGACCTCATTTCGGGTTATTTTGACACCCCTATATAAACTCTGGTCAAGATCGATGTCAAGTTAATTTGTTCTGGATTTTTATATGAAAGTGCTATATAATTTACTCACAAAAATCGTCCCTGTTTTTTCATACAATAGCCCATCTGTCCACGATTTTGAGGTGCTACAGTTTCCCCCTGTGTTGCGCAATTCAGTATAGCCATTATATGTATGGGCATGTTGAGACGGTTGTATTGATGTCAAGAGTAGAGGAATAAAGTGTGAAAACCTGTTATTTCCTGCATTTTTGGCTATATTTGCTGACATCCAAATCACCAACTTACCTGCCCGAAAGTGTGTGAGAGAATATATCTGCCCAAGCGGAAAACTGGCAGAAAAACTGAGTTAGTGAATTGGATGTGACGGCTTAACAGCAGTTCAGCACACCCGACTATTTGGAAAACTGAGTGTGCGGAAAGGATATTGCCAGTTATAGATAGACTTCAACTACCAATTTCCAAAGATAAGGGGATAATAATATGATGCTTGAAACGATTCTTTCAAAGTGCGATGCTCGTTACGAGAGGCCGGATTGTGAACAGTGTGTAGATTGTTCGTATGGAGGTTGTTGCCCACGTGATTGCGAAAAATGCCTAGACTATATTCATGACCCAAGCCATGCACCGGATGGAGCTCCAGAACGAAAATATGATTGTACTCACATGGCTGATGTCTACACCTGTAAATACTCTTGCCGTTACACATCTGAAATAATGTACGCTCTTGAAAGATGTATAAGCTTACACGATTTGAGTGATTTTAAGGTTCTCTCATTTGGCTGTGGCCCGTGTACAGACTTGTTTGCAATTGACGCTTTGCGAGAGAACAAAACTCTTATTTATGATAGAATAGAATATCGAGGCGTTGATTATAGTGAGGATGTTTGGCATTGGGTTCATGGAGATATAAAATCCATGCAAACCCTAAAGAGTCGCTTCAAATTCTTTTATAAAGATGCGTGCGAGTTGATTCATGAAATTGCAGAAGGAACTTGGACACCAAATCTCATTGTATTTCAGTATGTATTTTCTGATATGCAGAAACATTCTTCTCGTGCAGATATATACGATTTCATAAATACATTTGCCGAGTATTTCAATTCGAAAGTTGCTCCCAATACGTACATTGTTCTCAATGATGTCAACTTGGGGCGTGATTATGGTGGTGGAAGAGAGTATTTTGATTTACTGCTTAATAAATTAGAAAATGTTATTTATAATAAAGGGCATTTTCATAATGATCATGGAAAAGGGTATTATGCCAGCGGATATCCCTATGGAAAAGAATTTCCAGAAAACGCTAATCGATTTGATTTGTCTCCTTGGAGAAGCTATTCTCCATTTGATACCTGCGCAAGCGCGCAAATGATAATAAAGAAGGTGGTAAAAGAATGATAATAAGTGCCAGTCGAAGAACGGACATTCCAACATATTATTCTGACTGGCTTTTTAACAGGCTTAAAGAAGAATATGTATTGGTCAGGAACCCGATGAATATCCATCAAATAGGCAGGATAAATCTGTCACCCGATGTTGTTGATGGAATTGTTTTTTGGACAAAAAATCCAGTGCCTATGCTGAACCGTTTGTCGGAACTTGAAAGATATAATTATTACTTTCAGTTCACATTAACAGCTTATGATAAGGATGTGGAGTCGAATATTCCATCCAAAAACAATATAATAATTCCTGCATTCCAACAATTATCTAAATCAATAGGAAGAGAAAAGGTCGTCTGGCGATATGACCCAATCTTCTTCAATGATAGATATACAGTGGAATACCACTGCAAATATTTCAAGGTTCTGGCAGCCAAATTAGGAGAATATACGGAAAAATGCACCGTGAGTTTTCTCGACCTCTATCGCAATACGGCAAGAAATACTCAGCCGCTTAAAATCCATCCAGAGGCAAAAGAGCAGCAAATAGAACTGATGCAAAGGTTTTCTGAAATCGCAAAAGAGTATGGTTTCTATATAGACACCTGTTCTGAAGCAATCGAACTTGATAGATTTGGAATAACACATGCTCACTGCATTGATAGAGAACGTTTTGAACGGATAGGAAAATGCAAACTAGCTGTAGGAAAAGACCAGAATCAGCGGCCAGAATGTGGTTGTATTGCTAGCATTGATATTGGAACATATAACACATGCAAAAATGGTTGCCTTTATTGTTATGCCAATTATAGCCATAATACAGTCATGCGAAATACTCAGGTGCATAATCCTTTATCCCCTCTTCTTTTCGGAGAGGTTGGCCCTGACGATGTAATAAAGGAACGTAAGATGGTATCACTCAAGGAATGCCAGCTTACATTGTTCGATTCAATGGAATAAGCAATAGCCCTCCTGACCATCAATCAAATGGTGGGCAGGAGGGCGTTGTCATCTCTATTCAGTTATTCCACTTCAATATCCACACTGATTCCGGACTTCAATTCGACCGTGTACTTGTCGGGCCAGACGGTAATTTTTCGCACCCAGCGCTTTACAAACGTTTCATCAAATCCCGTCAGTTCGGCAGGCTGGCTACGGATAAAATCCTGAAGCGCTGTGATGCGCTTAATTTGTTCGTCTCTGGAACCGCAGGCCCGTCATAAAAAAATCTAACGAATAGTGCGCTGAGTGACTTTTGCCTCTGGTAGGTAATTTACATTACGACTCTGTGTGATAGGTTTATCTTTCCAAGGGGATACTGTGCTACCATATGAATAGCCAAGATTATCGCATACAGTTTTGTGCCTTGCAGGGTTATTGCGGACAGATGGAGACACTCTAATCCATGAATGGACAGGTTTACCCATTTGCTTTGCTGCCTCGACTAAACGTTGTGCTGCAATGTGTGCTTCTGGAGAAACGCCGTTATCCCAGCCAGGCAAATCAGTATTGAAGTGAGTTCCACATGCACCAATCATATGTTGATGTTCGTCCCAATCAATCTCAAATTCAACCTCAGCAATGCGATAATCATCATCTTCAATATAAATACCAACAGCGCTCAGTTCTTTATTGTCTACTGCTTTAAGAAGCTTTTTTATATCGCGTTTTGGCATGTTTGCGCAAGTCAAAAACAGCTCAAAATGATCATCAATTACACCTATTCTCGTCCGAGTGTAGGTGTATGGATTTGTATATGTATTAATCAGAATCACCCTCCAAGTCTACAGACGGTTGCGCAGTAAAATCTTCTTCTGCATTTTTGCCTAGATTCTCTCTAACCACAAGCTCCCATGGAATATTTTTCGTCATCTTACAATACTGAGAATACAATTCTTTGCGATAATCGTCATTTGTAAGAAGATGCTTAAAAATCACATTATTGGCAAGCGCAGATAACTGCTCTATTTTTTTGCTCACCATCAAATTGGAAAAAAATGAAATTTTTTCTGATGGATATGAATCTACGAACATTTCTGCAACTTCACAGCTTTCTAAAGAAAAAATAGATGTCACTATGGATATTTTTTCTTCTCGAGTAGGTTCCCAATCAAATCGATTTGCACGGCCCTCTCTTATAAGAGGCTTATATAGGCGATCAAAATTATTTCCAGTAAAAAATATTGGAACTCTGTTCACCGAACCAACATTTTCAATAAAATGCGGATTATCAGCAATATGCATAAGGAAAGCCAATATATCTTGATGATTGACTGTTCCTGTATGGTTTTCCCACTCACCCAAAGTTGTATCAATATCATCAATTAGTAGTACAGCAGGTACGCCCTTAGACATTGAGGCAGATGCCTCAATGTACTTTTGCTGAAGTAGTTTAGCAGGCTCTCCAGCGCGATCACTTTCGAGATCGGCGGCACTAATTGAAAAAATAGAAATCTCTACCGCATCTAAGTAATTTCTTAGCTGATATGTTTTTCCCATGCCAGGTCGACCAACTATGGCTAAAATTAAAGGATAATGCGGAATATCAAGCATATTCCCCAACATATGTGCATCTACCATTGTAATAAAGCGTTCAGGAATTACCATACCTTTATCTCCTATCGCTTGGCTTTGTTGCTCTTGAGTGCGCGATTTCTTCATCAAGTCCATCAAAAATCTTAGAAACATCAAATTCTTCCACCTGCTTTTTTGAAACAACATCACCACAAATAGAACTGCTGGATATTATAGGCTTTGTAACATCAACAGATCCTGTGTTTTCGCCAATAAAAATAATTGTATCAGCATTTATGGTATAGTTGCCATCTGTTCTCAACTGTTTTAAAATTGCTTGTATAATCAATCCAAGATTATTGACGAGCACAGTATTCCCAGATGCAAGAGTCTGCACCTGTTTTTCAAGATCGGAGACCTGAATTTTCAGTTCTTTCTTAGACGGACCAAGCTTCTCCTTGACCCAAGAAATTCCTTCGGAAATAATGGGTAACCATTGTTCACTAATTGCCATATTATCGTCTCCTTAGATGATGCCGATTATGCCTTTGATTATATTTATAAGTATAGCACATATTTGGGGAGACGAACAGTATTATCCGAGAAAAAAGTCGAAAACAAGAGAGACTTTATTAAACAGCGTCTACACGAGATCATGCCAAAATGGTGCACCAAATGTCGCTAAATAAAGGGCTTTGTTATTTTACATCAATATCCACACGGATTCCGGACTTCAATTCGACCGAGTACTTATCGGACCAGACGGTAATTTTCTGCACCCAGCGCCTTACTAGGGATTCGTCGAATTCCGCCAGGTCTGCGGGCTGGCTGCGGATGAAATCCTGCAGGTCGTTGATGCGCTTCAGCTGCTCATCGCGAGCAACGGTATCGACGTCGGTCTGCTGCTTCAGCTCCCGCAGCCGGAAGATTTCGTCGGCAATCTCATCGTAGGCTTCCTTGCTGTTGGCCTTCTTGAGAAGCTCCTGCTGAAGTTCCAGCAGCTTCTCATCAATGGTATCCGCTGATGCGGTAGCCGAGGCACGAATGACGGCTGCGACGTTCTGCTGCAGCTGTGCCTGATACCCTTCCCGGTCACCCAGCAATTCGTTCAGTGCAGCAACTACCACCCGTTCCAGTTCCTGCTCCTTGACCGTCCGGGCATGGCATTCCAAGCCGGTTGCTTCCAGCCTGCTGATGCAACGCCATACGATGGATTTGAAGCCGCGATTGTTCCAGTGGATTCTGCGGAACATTTCACCGCATTCTCCACAGATGACAATCTGTGAAAAGCAGTGGTTACAGCTGTAGGTGCGTTTTTTGCCGTTGGCGCTCACCTTAACAACTCGCCTGCGCACCAGTTCTTCCTGCACCCGCATAAAAATATCTCGCGGAATAATGGCCTCATGGTCGTTCTCCACATAATACTGCGGGACAATGCCGTTGTTCTTCACCCTGGTCTTGTTCAGAAAATCGGTGGTGTAGGTTTTCTGCAGGAGAGCGTCGCCAATGTATTTCTCATTGCGGAGGATCTTGTTGATGGTGCTGGTGTGCCATTTGGTTTTGCCAGCACCAGTCAGAATGCCATCACGCTCCAGTCCGGCGGCGATCTTATCCATGCTGAAGCCTTCAAGGTATTCCCGGTAAATGCGTTTCACCACTTCAGCCTGGGCAGGATCAATGATCAGATGGCCTTCCGCATCCTTTGTGTAGCCGAGAAACCGATTGTGATTGACCTGCACCTGTCCATTTTGGTAGCGGAACTGCAAGCCCAGCTTCACATTCTGGCTCAGAGACTGGCTTTCCTGTTGGGCCAGCGATGCCATAATTGTAATCAGAACTTCGCCTTTGGCATCCATCGTGTTGATGGACTCCTTCTCAAAATAGACCGGAATATTCTTCTCTTTGAGCTGGCGGATGTATTTCAGGCAGTCCAGTGTATTGCGGGCAAATCGGCTGATGGACTTGGTAATAATCATGTCGATGTTTCCTGCCATACACTCCCCTATCATGCGGTTGAACTCCTCGCGCTTTTTGGTATTAGTACCGGAGATTCCGTCGTCCGCAAATATTCCGGCAAATTCCCACTCCGGATTTTTCTGAATGTAATCTGTGTAGTGTTCTACCTGTGCCTCATAGCTTGTCGCCTGCTCATCGCTGTCGGTACTGACACGGCAGTATGCTGCGACTCGGAGCTTTGGCTTTATATCCTGCTGTCGGGCGGTGTTTCCGACCTGTCGTTTTGCCGGAATAACCATTACATTTCCCATTATGTTGCCTCGCTTTCTATCAAGCTGTACAGGTACTCAGCCTGTTTTGCTGGATCATCGTAAAATTCCTTGATTGTCCCAAGTGTGAAGGTTGTCGGTGAGGTTTTCTTGACCGGCGGCTTTATGCGATTCGTGCGGCCCAGCTTTTTTGCTCTGCGCTGGCGCTCAAGCATCGCTTCTGTGAAGGTGTCCACATCGATAATTGCCGGGTAAAAATCATCGCCCATATAATGACGATTTTCCATCATGCGCTTGACAGTTCCATGATAAGTATCGATGCCGGCTTCTTTGGCGGCTGCCACCATGGACATTCCGCTCAGGTAGTTCTGGTAGAGCTGTCGAACTTGCTCAGCTGCTGCCTTATCGATTATAGCTTTACCTCCCTGAATCCGGTATCCAAATGGTGTATATGCCATTTAATCACCAATCCTTTCTCGAAAAGTAAGACCGCATTTCATGACAAAACCGATTTTCTGTCGGGAGTACACATCAATGTGGTCAACAAATCTTGCAAACAAAATATCGTCAAAGGCTGTCAGCATATGTTCCTTTTCTGTAAAGTGCAGCAGGCGCTCTGCTTCCCTAACCCGTGACATGTCTCCGGTCATGTTCGTTCTCAATGCCTCGATATCTGCCCGGAAACCGTCAGCCTGTGACAGGAGTGCATTGTTTTCTCTGTTGTAGAGAATCTGGTCAATATACCCTTGCGCCATGAGCTTGGTCAGGGTTTCACGCTGCTCGGTGTTCTGCTCCAACAGGTGCTCCAGATGCTGAATACGGTGCAGGTTTTCGTCACTGGAATTCTCCTGAATGGCCTTCAGGTACGGTCTCAAGACCAGCTTGTGGCTGTAGATAAGTTTGTTGAGCATGGTAACAAAGGCCAGCTTCAGGTCATCATCCCGGATGAAAAGCATGGAGCATTTATCCTTGTCTTGGATGTGGGTTGCGCAGCACCATGCTACATATTTTCCACCGATACTGCTGTGAACTCTGCGCTTAAAACTGCCACCGCATTCGCCGCAGAAGATTTTGCCGGAAAAAGCGTATCGATTCTGGTATTTTCGGGAACCTTTGACTACACCCTTTTCAGCTCTGCGCTGGGCTATAATGGCAGCAGTCGCTTCAAAGTCCTCTTTGCTGATGATGGCTTCATGATGATTTGCTACCATATACTGATCCTTCTGTCCCACGTTCCGATGGCGATTAAATCCGGAATCTGTGTAGGTTTTCTGGAAGATCGCATCACCGGTATATTTCTCATTGGCCAGCATTCCCAGAATGGTAGTTGACGTCCAGTGACTCCCCTTCTTTGCCGAGATACCATCCGCGTTCAATCCGGCAGCGATCACATCAGCGCCCTTGCCGGAGAGTGTTTCCGCAAAGATACGCTTTACAATCTCAGCCTGCTCCGCATTGATAACCAGATTCGTTCCATCCCAGTCATAGCCATAGGGCGGGTAGCTGAGCTTAAATGTGCCATTCTGGAAACGGCGCTCCACAGACCATTTGCTGTTCTCGGAAATGGATACCGATTCGGATTCCGCCATACTGCTGAGGATCGCAAGAAACAGCTCGCTTTCCATCGATCCGGTGTTAAGGTTTTCCTTCTCGAAAAAGATGGGGATGTTGAGAGTTTGCAGCTTTCGCACCAGTTCCAAGCAGTCCGTTGTGTTTCGGGAAAACCGGCTGATGGACTTGGTGATAACGAAATCTATTTTTTTCGCCTCACAGTCCGCAATCAGACGCATCAGCTCAGGACGCTTCTCCTTCTTGGTTCCGGTGATGCCCTCGTCGTAATAAAGCCCAGCAAATTCCCAGTCATCACGAACAGTGATATAATTTTCATAGTGGTTTTTCTGTGCTTCCAGACTTTCCAGCTGCGCATCGCTGTCAGTGGAAACGCGGCAATAAGCGGCCACACGGAGCTTATGCTTTGGTGGCCGCGCTCCCTGCACACCTTCGATTTTGCTAATCCTTTTCATGGTCGTTCACCTCCTTGATCAGTGTCACATTTTAGCTCTAAAATCGTGTATTATCAACGAATTTCAGGCATAATCTCCACCCAAAATGGCGAGAAAGTTTCACGATTTATACGCGTTAAATTGTTGAATTCTGACAAGGAAATATAATGGTCTCATAAATTAAGACACTTTTTCGTACAGATTTTAATGAATCTGAT
>JAEDDO010000124.1 GCA_016298055.1 Frisingicoccus sp. | reverse complement strand
ATGAGGATCGCAAGGCGGCTGCAGACTGCGGAATGGATGGTTTCCTCTCTAAACCGATCGATATAGAGGAAGTTGTTCATACACTGCAGAATATTTTCGGAAAAAAATAATAGATATGAAAAGGGTCGGAGCTATCGTTGATTTGCCTCCACCTTGAGAACTTCAGGAATAGGTTTTTACTTATTCCTGAAGTTCTTTATTTTAGGATGTATATTGAATATTTTTCCTAAAACTGGTAAGATATTATCAAGATTTATAATAAACCATACAGATAAAATAGGAGAAGATACGTTATGAAATTAGAAGAATGTTATGCATCATTTGGCGGTAATTATGAAGATGTTCAGGCACGTCTCAGAAGCGATGCCTTAATAAAAAAATTTGTGTTGAAATTTTTATCGGATCCGACTTTTGGATCATTATGTGCAGCATTAGACAGCAAAAATTATGAAGAGGCTTTTCGTGCAGCGCATACTCTGAAGGGCATTGCACAGAATCTTAGTTTTAAGAGACTTGGGGAATCTTCCAGTTCGTTGACGGAATTTTTACGCGGAAAAGCAGATGGCCAGATTGACGCGTCCCAGTGTGCCTCTCTTTTTGGAATCGTCAAAGAAGATTATGATGCTGTTGTTGAAGCAATTCAGATGTTATCATAAATTAATGAATTTCCTGCCGGAAAAAGGCATTTTTTGTGGCGGGGGAGACTGTCCGAAAACTCAGATAATCTAACCTGATATACTAAAGGTTGATACATTTATTTATAGGTGTTCAATATAAATCAAATTGTACATTGAAAACTGAATAAAGTACACAGAAATCATGCAGACATTGTCTAAATATAGTATAATGGACTCAGTAAAAAATGATTTCGGGGTGTTCTGTTATGCCATATATTTCTGGCTTTGACCGTGAGCAGCTGATGTGCTGTTCATGGGATTCGTTTGTAGATAAAAAGAGTATTGCAAGAATAATTGATGCGTTTGTAAATAGCCTTGATATAAGCAGATATGGTGTAAAACCTGTATCTGTTGAAGGACGTCCGGCGTATGATCCTAAAAGTCTGTATAAATTGTATATTTATGGAAGCAGAAAAGGAATCCGGTCCTCTCGTAAATTGGCGGAAAGCTGCAGAGTGAATTTGGAAGTAAAGTGGATGCTTGGAGGTGTAGAACCGGATTTTCGTACCATTTCAGATTTCAGAAAAAATAACATAGACAGTCTGAAGGAAATTTTTCATGAATTCAACCGCCGGATTTCCGGTGCAGTGGAATGGGGATTTTCATCTGTGGATGGAACAAAGATTCAGGCCAACAATTCGAAAGACAATAACTTCACAAAAAATAAACTGGATGACCGTATCAAGTGGCTGAATGGTCATACAGATGAATATCTTCGGATACTGAGTGAAATGGATGAAGAGGAAGGACAGCAGGATGATCCGGAAAAACTAACACGTGAGATCATTGAAGCGAAACTCCAGGAAGCCCAGGAACGTCTTGCAAGGTATGAAAGCTACCAGAAGTTGATGGAAGAAACCGGAGTATCACAGCTTTCCATTACTGATGCAGATGCAAAGCTTATGAAGAATAAAAATGGATTTACTGTAGCGTATAATCCACAGACAGCAGTAGATTCAAAAACGCATCTGATCCGTGATTTTCAGATGACAAATCAGGTAACGGATCATGGACTTCTGGAAAACACAATGAAGAAAATCAAAGAAGAGGCCCCGGAAGCGATTGTAGAAGTTGTTGCAGATAAAGGCTACGAAGATACAGATGACATGGTCAGATGTCTGGAAAAAGGAATCATTCCGCATGTGATAACGGATGATGGAAAAGATGGTTATGAAATAGAAATACCCTATGAAGAGGCTGAAGCAGATATAACCAGTGCAGAACCGGAAGAACTAAAGAAAGCATTGCATGCAGGAAAGATTCCGGAAGTATATAAAGAAGTTATACAGGATATAAAAGTCGAGGAAGTACGTCGAAAAGTCGTAGACGAAAAGGAAGGGTGTACTTCGATTTATGGATCAGCAGAGGAAATGCAGGAAAAAGCAAGGGAAGGATATTTTGTCAGAGATCCTGAGCGAAATCTTGTATATTGTCCGGCAGGAGAGATACTCAGGCAGAAATGCATCAAGAAAAATGGAAATATCCGATATGCAAATAAAAATGCCTGTAAACACTGCAAAAATCGTAACAGGTGTTATAAAGGGAAAAACGAATGGAAAGAGATTGATTTTACAAAAGATCAGCTTCAGAAGCCATGTAAGGACTGGTTAAAAACAGAAGGAAAAGAACCGGAAGAAATGAAAATTAAAGAAAAATGGCATTATGAGAAAGTAAAGATCGTAAGATTTTTTCTTAAACCAGACCAGGAGAAAATGAGTCAGAGGATGTGCCTGTCAGAACATCCATTTGGAACGATAAAACGGGCAATGGGAGCCACTTATTTCCTGCTAAAAGGAATGAAAAAAGTGGCAGGGGAATTTGCGCTCTTTTGCCTGGGATATAATCTGGAACGAGCAAAAAATCTCCTGGGATTTGACAAAATGATGGAACTTATGACAGAAGCATAAGCCTATTTCTTCAACACTGTGTATTTTATTTAGTTTTCAATGATACAGAATGAGGGAAAGGGCTTATTTTATGCATAAAAAAGAAGTTTTTGGACGGTCTGGGGGGGGGTACAAAGATGCCAGATGGGAAGAGTGTAAATATAGATAATAATATATTTCATACATACTATGCAAAAGTAAAAAAGGGGAGTCGCAAAATTCTTATTGTAGATGATGATGCGGTCAGTCGGTCTTTATTGAGCCATCTTTTAGAGGGACGCTATGAGATACTGACAGCAGAAAACGGTCAGGAAGCATTGGATATTTTGAAACGCGAGAGTGCGGAGATCTGCATGGTTCTTCTTGATTTGCTCATGCCTGTGATGGATGGATATGAGTTTTTGCGTATAGTAAGGGAAGACTTACAATTATCTATGATTCCGGTGATCGTGACAACTGCGAAAGATCAGGAAGAGGAAGAGATACGATGCCTGGAGCTTGGAGCTGTTGATTTTCTGCCGAAGCCTTATCGTATGGAGCTTGTCCGATGTCGTGTGGATCGTATGATCCATTTACGGGAAACAGCGGCAATTTTGAATATGATAGAGCGAGATCCGCTCACAGGGCTTTATACGAGAGACTTTTTTTATCTTAAAGTGGCGCAGATTCTTCAGGATTATAAAGACTGTCCTTATGACATGATCGTTGCGGACATGGAGCGATTTAAGATAGTGAATGAGCGGCTTGGCGTAGAAGCCGGAGACAGAGTTCTTCATTATATGGGAGAACGTTTTAAGAAATTGATGGGGCCGGGTGAGATCTGCACAAGACTTCATGATGATCTGTTTGCCATGTTTGTTCACCACAGTGATGCACAGCGGCGTTCGGAATTGTTATGGCAGTGGGATGAGGTCGTGCCGGGTGTTACGATTCATAATCCGGTCATTAAGTATGGGATTTATGAGAATGTCAATAGCAATATGCCGCCTTTTGGTATGTGTGACAGGGCGGTTTTTGCCATGAATCGAATTAAGAGACATTACGGTGTGAATGTGGCGATCTATGATCATTCATTGAGCAAAGATATTTTGAAAGAACATCAGATTCTGGATTCAATGGAGGACGCACTTAAGGAACATCAGTTTCTGGTATATTATCAGCCGAAATATGATATTCATAATGATTGTATTGCAGGTGCTGAGGCACTTGTGCGATGGATTCATCCAGAGTTTGGTTTTATGTCACCGGCAGATTTTATTCCGTTATTTGAACATAATGGATTTATTTCCCAGCTGGATTTTTATGTCTGGGAAGAAGTTTGCAGAGACTTAAAAGCATGGAAAGCGGAGGGCAGAACCATTGTACCTGTTTCCGTGAATGTTTCGAGAATTGATTTTTCAGATCCTCTGCTTGTAGAAAAAATTGTCGAATTGACGGACCGTTATGGTATTGACAGAGAACTTTTGCATCTGGAAGTTACGGAATCTGTGTATATGGATGAGTTGTGGCAGATCATACAGATGCTGAAGGATCTTCGTGAAAAAGGATTTAAAATTGAGATGGATGATTTTGGCTCCGGACATTCTTCGCTTAATGTGCTCAGTGAGCTTCCGGTGGATGTTTTAAAGTTGGATATGAAATTCCTGCGTGAGGGTTCAAGCAGTAAAAAGAGTATTCTCGGATTTGTTATCAGCTTGTCGAAGTGGCTCAATCTGAAAACGGTAGCTGAGGGCGTTGAGACAAAACAGCAGTTGGTCGAGTTAAAACGGTTCGGCTGTGACTATGTTCAAGGATATTATTATGCAAAACCGATGAATCGTCAGGAATTTGAAATCTATATGGAGGAGCATGCCAGAGCAGAAGAGGATAAAAGAGATTATCTGACAGCAGAGTTTCAGGAACCGGCAGCTATCGGCAAAAGGAAAGAAACCATACTTATTGCGGAAGACAGCGAGATGAATCGAGAGATTCTTAAGAGTATGCTTGAACCTTATTATCATATTGTGGAGGCGACCAACGGAAAGGAAGCATATGCTTATCTGAAAAAACATGCAGATGAGATATCTGTCATTTTGCTGGATATGATCATGCCTGTGATGGATGGATTTCAGTTTCTTAAGAAACGGAGCAAGCACAAAGAGATGGATGAAATTCCTGTCATTATTACTTCCGAACTGGAGGAAGACAGTGATCTGATGGCGTTGAAACTCGGGGCGGACCGTTTTATCGGTAAACCTTATCAGCAGTCGCTGCTCCTGCTTTCCATACAGAATATGATAAAATGGAAAAAAGTCAGCAAATCAGACAAAAAGAAATAATTTACCACTTGACAAAACTAAACAGAAGGTATAAACTCTGAAAAAAAGCGATGACAGAGAGAAGTACTGTATATTATCGTTCCCAGAGAGCGGGTGATGGTGGGATACCCGTAAAGTGAATATGCAGGAATAACACTCTAACAGCTGCAAACTGAACATTCTTTAAGAATCAGTAGGGGCGCCGTGAGCTGGACGTTAAAACAGCAGGTCATGAAGGTGACTGTTTATATGACAGTAAGTCAGGTGGTACCGCGGATAGATACACTGTTCGTCCTGAAAGGAATTTCAGGATGAACAGTTTTTTTGTTTATGGGAAAAATTTACATTTTTTGCCATTTTGGATAATTACATTCCGACTCCACACAGTCCTTTTTTGAGATTAGTCCGACAATGAGTTTTGCAGA